>DATFZA010000044.1:0-13067 GCA_035314765.1 Bryobacteraceae bacterium | reverse complement strand
GTACCGGCCCGCATCATTGAGCTGGCGTCCGAGGGTATTATGTTGCTCCGCTGTCTGATCCGGAGCCGCGACCGTGAGGGGGCGGTTGTCAGAGTGTGCCGCTAGAGGCTGCGGCCTCACCAGAGGCACCGGAGGATCCAGCCCGCCGATCCGAAGGTCCACGGACGAAGATCTGAGATCGAAATTGGGAGTTATATCCGGAGTGGCGGACGGGCTAAGCTTAAAGTCCACATTCACTAAATCGACAGGCTGGGCGCCCAATCGAACGGTTTGGGCGAGTGACGAGGATCGGTTCAGAACCGCAATCGTATACGATCCCATCGGCAAATCGCGGAACAGATAACGTCCCAGGGGATCGGTGACTACGGTTCTCCCCGGCTCTCGCAGGAATACGTGGGTCCCGGTCAGCGGAACATACTGGCCGGCTTTCGGATCGTAAATAAGCACCCGTCCGGAAATGCTGCGCAACGCCCGCGAAGTGAATATGGCCTTGCCCGGCGACGACGTGCCCACCGTCACTCGTGGCGCTTCGGTTAGGCCCTCCGCGGAATAACCCGCCGGCAGCGAATCTTCGTCGACCTGGACTGCATAGTCGCCGGGAACCAGGGAGGGCACAAAGAAGCCGCCATCCCCCTCTGTGACCGCGGTCCAGGTTTTTCCTCTGCTCCGGACCGCCACGGTGACGCCAGCGATTCCGTGCCCGGCGTCACTCAACACCTGACCCGTCAGACCGGACAACGAATAGCCGATGCCGAAATTCACGGTGGCCTCCTCGTCCTGCACTACTTCTACTTCCAAGTCGGCGCTGGTGGTGAAGAAAAACGGATCCCGGGAACTATACTTCACCGCAATTCTGTGTTTACCGCGCGGCACGTTGGGGAACCGGTACGAACCGTCGGCGCCCGTGATCGTGCTGCGCCGATCGTCCAGCAGGATCTCCACTTCGGCCATAGGGGGCATGCCCGGATCCCAGGATCCAGTGGAGTTGTCATCCCGAAAGACATTTCCCGCAATGGCCCCGCGCCGTTCCGGAATAACGAAATAGGGGACGTGCTGGAGCTGGTGTCTCCAGGAGACCAAGCAAACCGGCGAATACTCCGTAGCTCTTCCGGGATTCCTCAGCCCAGCGACGGAACAAGACAGCGAAAGCTGGTCGGAACGGGTGACGCTCTGCATGTAGGAGAGCGTATGCACGATCTGTTCCGTGCTGCCCAGGAGCGCCTGATTGTCGTTGTATAGCAGACTGTAGGTCAGATTCTTTGGATGCACGCCACGGCCCGACCAGGCCGCTGTTCCGCCTGCCTGCGTGCGCACGGGAACGAGATTGATGGTGGCGCCCTTTATGTATCCGGCCGCGATCAGATAGGAGTCGTTGGACAGGAGTTGATCCACCTGTTGAACGGTAGTCGCTTGGATGCCCTGTTGGTTGAGCGTCTGCTCCAATCCGCTCACCTGGCTGAAAATGAAACTCAGCGTGGGGGCGTTGGTATCGCGCTCCGCAAAGCTGGTGAAGGAGAATGGGCCCCAAGCCGATCGCAGGGAAGCTCGAAACTGCTGGCCTCCGGTGTCGCGCCCAGGGGCGGCCGCGAACTGGTATTGTCCGGTTGCTCCAAAATGCCGCGAGTGAAACGTCAGGCCCGTGGGCAGCGTGAAACTGCGAATGGTCTGGCTGAGCGGTCCATCGTTCTGAGACCCGTTCTGAGACCCGTTCTGAGACCCGGTCTGAAACTTCGAAGCCAGCGCGCCGCCACTCACCGACCAGTGCCGGGTTAACTGGTAGCTCAGAGAAACGCCTCCGGCAATAGTTTTCTCCGTCAGACCAGGCAGTACCAGATTGTTGTTGTAAAACGTCAACGCCGTATCGAATTTCTTGTTCACATGGCGATTCCAGGAGATGTCGCTATGCAGCCCCCGGAGATTGTTGGCTCCCAGAGAGGCAAACCGCTCGGGCATATAGCGCACCAGCGCCAGCAGCGTATCGCGTTCAGTCATATAGTGGAGCCGTGCGGAAGCGCCCACAGCCAGGTGGCTTATCCCGAGGTCGGCGTTGAACCAGAAGTCCTCCCGGGGGCTATACCGGTAGCGCAGGTCGCCAATCACTCCGGAGCGGCCCAGCACATCGGAACTGGGAACCCGGATGTCATAAAGAGAACCCGTGAGCGAAGAATTGGTGGTGAGCGGATAGCGGTAACCGCCTCCCACTACCAGCTCCGGCTGGAAGGGCAGGAACAACGCATCGAAGGTTGCCACCGTGGCGTAGCCGGCGCGTACAAACCAATTGCCTTGGGTCATATGGAAGCCGCGCACAATCGATCCGTTGATGGTGAGCTGCGATTCGTCGACGAACTTATCGAACACGGTAATATCCCGGAGCGGCGTGTAGACTTCATACGACGCGGAGGTCAAGGCAATCCGGGGCTGGCCCGTATCCAAAGGTCCCACCAGGTTGGTTTCGACGACATGCACGTGGGTCCAGTCGTCTCCGTCGATTCTTCGGAAGTCGAACCCGGTCTGGATCTGGGCGGGACTGGAGTAATAGCGACCCTCGTAGTACCCGCTCTCGCCCGTTTCCGAGGCGCTGACCGGCAGCACAAATCCGGGCGGATAATTCGGCGGCGGCGTGGTCACCAGGACTTCCAGAGTCTGAACTCCGGAGGGGGTGACCACCATCACGTGGGTGGCGCCGGGGTTATTGCCAGCGATTGTGACCAGCCCATTCTCGGCCGTTGCTTCGACGAAGAATGCGTCCAAGCTGTACGCCGCTGTGGCGCCGGGGATGTCCAGAGTGATGGTTTTCTTGGGATCGACCTTATGAATCTGAGCCGGCAAGATGAGACAACAGGAAACCAGCCACAGCGGAGCCAGCCATCTATTCGGGAATAGTGAATTCCCCTGCACTGGTCAGAACCTTCCGTTCGAATTCGAAAGACGAGAGCGCGCGATAATGCCCGGGCGCCAGTTGCGCGGGGTTGGTGGCGGCAAACATCAACCGTTCGCCCGGCAACAAGCGCTGAAGATTAAACGCCGCCTTCGCTACGCGTTTCCCAGACGCGTTCAGAACGACGACTACGCCCTTGGGCACGACGGGTTCCGGGCCGTTGTTGTGCAACTCTTCTGATAGGATCAAATTCGCCGCGGGTGTCTGGGGCGAGGCCTGCATGGGTCCGGCTTCCAGGTTGTAACCACTGGACAAGTTGAAGGTAATGAGGGCTCCCATGGAAGCGCCGAGGCGGACCGTCCCGCCCGCGGGGTCGGCGACGACGCCCCGGAAGAAAGTGACCACGGCGCGCTGCGCGGTCTCGGCTGGAAGCGTGAAAGTAACCAGAACGGATGTTTCTTCGCCAGGTTTCACCACAATGGAAGCCGGCGACGCCACTGAGTTCGCGGCAATCCCGTTCGCAATCCGTCCGGCGGGCACGAACCACCGTTTTCCTTCGCTCACCACCACATCCTGGGTCTCTACGCGAAAGCTGGCTTCCGCGGACGTGCGATTGGCAATGGTCAGGGTTTGAGTGGTGCTCTGCCCCGGTTTGCAGCGTACCGCAATCACAGCCGGAGAAAGGGCGATCGCGGCCGGAATGGCGGCGATCCCGGCGGCGGGGGAAACATTGCCGGGGAGGGGCGCGATGTTTCCGGCAGCGGGCGCGGCAGTCGCGCTCGCCACGGTCTGGGCGCTAGCGATGGGCCATGGAAAACCGTGGCCGATGGCCAGATAACACGAGACCGCGTAAAGAATGCCGGCAAGAATCCATTTGCTCCGCATGGCTCAATTCCTAAGCGTCGCCACGAACGCAACGGTGCTTCCAATTGACCCGGGAGGTGCGGCGACCGGAACTTCCACCTCGAGCCGGTGCTCGCTTTCCGAGCCGCAGGGTAGGGATGGCGCTAATGTCCGCTCGGTGATTCCCAGACTAATCCCATCGATCGACATGGCATAGGGGGAAGACGCATCCAGCCGCGACATGCTCACACTAACCTGCCTAGACCCCGCGGGATGACCGGGGCAATCGACTTTCAAGGCAAACCTGGTGGTAACGACGAACGAGTTGGGAGTCTTGGCGCTGCTCTCACCCGAGGCCGACGATCCTTTGAAATAAGAGATCCCGCCCAGATCGAGGGAGGCGTTGCCCGCTCCGAGGCTGCGTACCAACACTCCGCTTGCGGCCGCCAGGAGGGTGACGATCGGCGCGGTGGAGGCTGCGGACGCAGCAGACGCAGCAGACACAGCCGCCAGCGGCTGGATGGTCCGCGGAGCGCCAGCGGGCTCGCCGCATACCACTCGATGGACAAGCAGGCCTAGCGTCCATACCCGAAATAGAGTCGTGTATTTACAGTTCATAGAAAACCCACGCCGGCTAGGAGTCCATGTGGCGCCAGCCGGAATCGGTTCCTTGCCAACGCGGCCGGGATCAGTTAGCGGACGCGACGAAGTTGATGGTATTGCTCAGCGAGAAAGCCGCCTCCGAGGCCGGAATCGAGATACTGAGCGTGTAAGGGACGGCCGTCGCGTATGCGCCGGTAATAGTCAGAGTTTTGAGGGTTCCATCCGAGATATTCATCCCGCCGAGGGTCCAGGTGTTGGTGCTGTCGGCTGAGCTGAGTATTGCTGTCAAGGTGTAGGTGCTACTGGTGGTATTGGCCAGATCCACGCGCACATCGAAGGGCGTGGACAGAGCGAACGAGGACACACCGGAAGGCGTAAGGGTCAAGCCCGAGGGCAGCGAGGCGCCAAACATTTTCACGGTTCCCATGGGCAAAGACGCCGTGCTGGTAGCCGAGCCGGTTACCGTCATGCCGCTGCCGTCGCTCACGAACGTCAGCAGAATGGAACCCTGAACGTCGGCGGTGACGCCCAGGGAGCCCGAGCCGCTGACTTGCGCGCTGGCGGCTCCGGTAAAGGCAAGAGCCGATATTACAGTGGTCAGGATAAGTCTGTTTTTCATGTTGTTCTTACTTAGTGCCTCACTTTCTGCATCTCATATCGGACGTTAGCGAATTCTCTTGAACTTACTGAGTCGACGACCGCTTCCCGGCAGCCGGCCGGCATTGGTAGTCAAGCGAGGGAGGATCGCGACTCCGAGCCTGACCCTGAGAAAACGCGCTCCCGATGGTGGCGCGTCATCTCGATGCGGGCTCTTTTGAGCGGTTGCCAGCCCGCCGGCACTCTCGAAAGCGTGCCATCATGCCAGGCGCCATCATGCCAGGCGCCAGGGGGACACAGCTACGATAAATTGATTGCGGGCATTCGGACTCGGGCCCGCTGTGTCCCCATCCGCGCCGCGAGCTCGGCGGTTTTCATTCTTCCTTCCAGCGCGACCCCGGCGCTGATGCGGAACACGGTACTAACCCTGCCCCACTGGCTTGAAATTTGATTGCGGGAGTTCGGACCCGGGCCCGCTGTGTCCCCATCCGCGCCGCGAGTTCGGCGGTTTTCATTCTTCCTTCCAGCGCGCCCCGGCGCTGATGCGGAACACGGTACTAACCCTGCCCCACAGGCTTGAAATTTGATTGAGGGAGATCGGACTCGGGCCCGCAGTGACCCCATCCGCGCCGCGAGACTCGGCGGTTTTCGTTCTTCCTTCTACCTACGCGCCCCGGCGCTATGCGGAACACGGTACTAACCCTGCCCCACTGGCTTGGCGGGAGGAAGATCGCTGCCGGGAGCGGCCGGGCTAAGCTTCGGTCCGCGACGTTTTCTCTCGGCTAAGGGCCGACCAAAGCGCCATGCCCGCCACCGACACATTGGCCGCTACCACCGGCGACGAGTGAATAATCAATCCGTAGATCACCCACAGCACCGCGGCGCACGCCTGGATTTTCCGCAGCGTTCCAGCGTCCTTCAGGACGTAGGACCCGGCGAAAACGGCCGTTGCCAGCCAGCCAATCCATTCCAGGTTCATTGCAGGCTAGCCCCGGACGCCGCCAACGGATCGGCTTGCGCCTTCGAAACCGTCAGCATGTCGGTGCGCGCTTTGTTCCATTCCTGGAGCACTAGCCCGTTCGCCTCGAACAATCCCCGAATCTTGATCGAGTCCCAACCGAGAATATCTTCGAGCACCGGAATCAGGACACTGGACGCATCGTCGCTCAATACCGTGCGGCGGGCGATCTGCGTCAGATATTTGTTCTCAGATACGGCGATGGTCAAGCCATCCAGCCGATTGACATGCAGCATCACGTGAACGTCCGAGCTGCCATCCCCCACATAGACGATCCCGTCATGGCTGATGGCCAATTGCGCGCGCAGTTGCTCCAGCACCGCGACCTTGCCATAACCCGCGGGAACGCGCACGATCGATTCGATTTCGCCGGTATCGCCGTTGTAGCGAAACTGCGTTCCAAAAACATGCTCCGGCGGCACGATTCCCTCTAGCGCCGATTGCACTAACTCTTCCGGTCCGGCCGAGACCACGTAGAACGCGAATTTCCTGCCGTCGAGATTCTCCAAGGACTGCGACAACCAGCGAATATTCTGCTTCAACCGGATGCGTTTTCCCGCCTCCACCAGGTGTTCCCGGCGCACTCGGCGGAACTCCGGATCGTGCAGCAAGAGGTAAGCTAATTCTCCGCCCTGCTGCACCAGATGAATCGGGGACAATCCGGCAATTCTTTCTTGAAAACCCTGTATTCCGAGCATCTCGCTCAACACGATTCCGGAATCTTTAAAGCTCAGGGTCTGATCGAAGTCGCTGATAAACAGGTACTGCTTGTATATTGATTTTGCTTGTGACATTTTTTTTGTTCCGTCTCCTTATGTTTTCCAGCAGAAGCGACTCAGGCGTATACGCAACACCCGCGCTAAACAGTGGAATCCTTCGAAGCCGGCGACTGGGCCGAACTATTTCAGTTCAACTTGATTATAGCACGGAACGCGGAAGAATGCGTGTCTTGATTTCTTACGAGCTAAACTGCCTGGGCGCTTCGTTTTGCAGACGAATTCTTACGCACTCGTCTGGCAGACGAATTGTTACGCACTCGTCTGGCAGACGAATTGTTTCGCAAATGAGGCCTGCGCTCAATTCACGCGATAGCACGGGCCGTTCGTCGTTTGGCGTAAATCACACCGCCGCTACAGGCGGCCGGAACGACCACCACCATGCCCACAACCCATCTCCATAGCGGTCCTGGATCCGGAAAACTCATCATCGCCGGAGCCATCAATGCCGACTGCAGAACCCCCAGAATGGCGGCATGCCGAACCGGCGAGCCTCGCGCCAGCCAAGCGGTGACGTATCCGCCAGCGACAACGCATGCCAATGAGTACGCCATAGTGAAGAGCCAAAGGGAGAGACTGCCGTTTACCGCGAGTTGGGCCGGGGGTGTTTCCGGGAACATCCGCATGAATAGAGGATTGGCGCCAGCTTCGATGGCAAACGAGGCCGCCGTTATCACCGCCAGCCCTGCCAGTACTGAGAGAGCGCTCCGAATCATGCGTTCTAGTTTAAGTTAAGTAGGAAGGCGCTACGATAGATCATGCATCGTCGCAACTTCTTACTTGCTACCGGTACCGCCGCGCTCGCCGCTGCCACCCCTTCCGCCCCCGCTTCCGGTACCGTGCTCTATGCGGACCGCGCTATTCCGCTCGACCAGGTTCGCGCCGATGGTTCGGAACTTTGGGTGCACTCGAAGGACCTGCCGCGCATCAATGAGTTCGAGGTCAAGCCGCAGGGCGCCTGCCGGGGCGATGTCTGTATTCCGCTGGCGAAAAGCCTGAAGCAAGGCGAGTGGTTCCATCTCACTGGGTTTGCGCGCCAAGTTCATCAATCCTACGTGGCCGACGCGCAGGTGTGGAGCTTCGGGGAGATTCCGGTGGTGCGTGGCGAGTTCCTGAATTCCAGAATCGCTCCCGACTTTGCCGTCCCGGACCGGCAAGGCAAGATCGTGCACCTGTCCGATTTTCGCGGCAAGAAAGCGCTGATTGTCACTTGGGCCTCCTGGTGAGGCTGCCGCTTGGATCTGCCGGGCTGGCAGAAAGTCTACGCGGAGCTGAAGGATCGGAACTTCGAGTTGATCGCGGCGGCGCAAGACACGGGCGGTGAACCGGCAGCCGGTAAATGGTACGACGCGGCGAAAGCCACGTACACGACGTTGGTGGACGTGCAACACACCATCAGCTCCGCCTATCAGTTCATCAACGTGCCCATGGGTGTTTGGGTCGACGAGCGCGGACGCGTGGTGCGGCCCGCCGAGCCGGCCTGGACCACGGATTCCACGCTCAAGATCGGAGACAAGAAGATCACCACCGAGGGCAAAGCCTATGTGGCCGCTCTGCGCGATTGGGTGGAGAACGGCGAAAAGAGCCGATTCGCGATGTCCGACGACGAATTCACCAAGGCAGTGAAGCCCCGGTCGGCCGCCGAGATGGAAGCGGAAGCCAGTTTCAAACTCGCGGTGTTTTTCCATGAAAAGGGCAGCGACGAACTGGCCGCGAAGTACTGGCATCACGCCGAAGAGCTAAATCCCGACGACTGGAATTATCATCGCCAGGAGTGGAGCTTTACGCCGGATCAAGCCGGCAAAAAATGGCTGGATAAATTCCAGAAGCTCGATCATTCGTATTACCCGAAGCTGGAACTGCCTGGGACGCCGGGCTCAGATAAGGATTGAGGAACGGCTAAGCGGTTGACGCTCGCTTGGCTGGCAGGCGGCCAGCGCGGGCTAACGATACCGGTGCTTTCCGGCCTGGCGCCAGGGGACACCGCTGCGATAGTTCTGAGCGAAGGAGTTCGGACGCGAGCCCGCAGTGTCCCCGTCCGCGCTACATCCGCGCTACAAGCTCGCCCCAGAGCGTCATTGTATTCTTGCGTCCGCGCGCAACCGTGCCATTGTCTCCAGGATTGCTGGCTCGTCCTTTAGTTCGGCCAGCGGGCGCAACTGCTGTTCAACGTATGTCCAATCCAAGCGCAGTCCATGGCGCAGTGCCACACGCCGGCAAGCGAAAAGCTTCAGCACCAATAGATCCTCCGCTGAACAGGTGGGAATGGACAAATCCGGCGCGATAGGACAAGATGTCTACGAGCAAATGAATCTGCGTCCGGGATGCGCGCCGTGTATGCGGCCAGCAAGGTACGGATAAAACTATCTTCCCGTCCGAAGCCAACCGGCAGCGTGAGATCGACGTCGCGCGTTACGCGGGGGCACGACTATCGCACAGGACTTGGAGTTCCCGAGCTACCTCAAGAACGTCGTTCATGAGCCGCACGGAGTTTGGCGAAATACCGTTGCATGTCGACCATCCCGGAGGATGGGCGGACAGGCAGGCGCGCGGCATAATTAAAGCTGCTTTCCAGCGCCTCGATTGCTCTCAGATTGTCTGTTTCCTGAATTTCGCGTTGGCGGATGGCCTCCAACGCCGGCCCGGCCTGTTTCCAGATCGCGACCCAGCGGCGCATTTGCTCACGCTCATCCACTGATCTAGTATGCGCTTGTTACCCCGCCGCCGCAAACTCCAGCGCCGCGAAGCTGACTACGCTCCCCGGGTCGATGTTCCACTGCTGATAGCGGCGCAGAGTGCCATGCACCTTCGGCGCGCACTGCAGGAACGTGTAGAGCGGCGAAGACCCGCACCAGTTCAGATCGTCTTTTCGCTCCTGCACCAGATCCCAAAAGCCGCTGGCGTCGCCGGCATTCACACGCTCAATGCGCGCACGGTCGAGCGCCCCCACTTCGATCATTGTACCGGTCTCCGCTTGTGCGTCTAGCGGGCTTCCATAGCGCCGTCCGATATGGGCCATGTCGATGCCCAACACCCATGCCAGGTTATCTGCTTCGCGAGCCCCCAACTCACTTAAGGCGCCGAAGAACCGGCGCACGTCTTCGTTGGCCTCCGGCTTGCCGCCTTCGTAGATGCTCTTGGCGAACGATCCGCATAGAATGGGCAGAATCCTCACCCGCGGTCCAAACAGATACTGCA
Source organism: Bryobacteraceae bacterium (assembly GCA_035314765.1). Classification (GTDB taxonomy): domain Bacteria; phylum Acidobacteriota; class Terriglobia; order Bryobacterales; family Bryobacteraceae; genus DATFZA01. The sequence goes on along the minus strand of DATFZA010000044.1, from coordinate 3,154 downwards.
AGAAGAGCACTTGAAATTCGATGGAATGCTCGATTGCATGGCAATAGTCTTCCATGCGGACCGAATGTGGCGCCTGGCTTTGCAGTTCATTCACCAAATCCACAGCGGTTATGGCTTCACCCAGCGGGGTCACAAATGGCTTGCGCGTCAGCCCAAAGCGGTCCGGCTCTCCATAGTGCGAAGTACCCAGAATTACAAAGGTCCGGCTGGAGAAACTGCGGGGCAGCGCGGCATAGGCGTCGCGATACGATTCCCAGCCTCCAAACGGGCTCACGTGGGGCGCCGCGATACCGACGGGTATTCCGTTCTGCGCAGGCGCGCCATCGGACAGGTACCCGGCCAGTTGCTCGCGAACCTCTTCGGCGGTTTCCGGATAAGCCGAGCCAACATGCGACGGCTCGCGCTTCTCTGCCCGCTCGAATTCTCCCATCCGCGCGGCGCGCATTTGCTCGAACTTCTCGTCCTCGAGAAACCCGGCATCAGTCAAGGATCGGAACAGATTGGCTTCCAACTCGCCGACCTGAATTTGCCCGGTGATGCGCACCAGGTTCTCACGCAATTCGAGCGTCGTTTGCTCGCCGTCGAAGCAGGCCAGGGTGGGCACCAGTGGCGGCGGAATCAGCAGCATGGTATCGGAAAAGTGGTACGGATCGCGAATCAAGAGACCGGGCCGTTCGGGATCGGGCGAAGGCATGAAATCCAGGCTCAAGCGAAGCCGGGGGAGTGGATGGGACACTGCAATCCAATATCGCACGGCATCTCCCTTCGACGGCACTCTCAAAAACCTGTGTTCCGGCTATGCGCCAGGGGATACAGCTACGGTGAATTTTTACCGAAGGAGTTTGGAATCGAGTCCGCTGTATCCCTCCCTATCCGCGTCGCGAACTCGCGGGTTTCCTGCTTGCTCCAAGTGCGCCGCCGGCGCTCGTGGGAACGGATTGGAAGAATCCCTCACTACTGAACTGAGCCAGTCCGATAAGCCTTATCAGTGGCTTTACCGATCAAAGTTTCGCTGATGCGGGGACGGGCTAAGAGGAAACTGGAAATCCAGGAGCCGGAGGGCGCCGACCTCTCTTCTCTGATCCGCCGCACCACAGCGCTATCCGGCAAGAGCTTCACGGGAGCGATGATGGCGGGTGTTATGGTTGACCGCGCGGATCTCAGCAACTCCGATCTTTCACTGGCCGATTTCTCCGAGTCGGAAGTGATCGAAACGCGGCTGACGGGAGCGTGCCTGAAGAATTCTCTGTTTCTCGGGGCCACGCTGTCGTTGACCAACGCCGAAAAGGCGGACTTTCGCTTCGCCCGGCTGATTGAGGCGCGCATCCGCCAATGCCGATTCTGCGGCGCTAACTTTTCGCAAGCGGCTTTCCATTCGGCGCGTATAGAAGAGTGCGAATTTAGTGAAGCCGATCTTTCGGGCGCCGAGTTCATCCACGCGCGGGTGCGTCTCTCGCGCTTCGTTAGCGCCAATTTCAGCGGCGCCCAACTGAACGGCGCCGCCTTTACCGGATGTAATCTCACGAAGACGGTTTTTGTGCGCGCCCGGTGCAACCGCGTGTCTTTTGCCTCCTGCGTCCTGGACCGGGCCGACTTCACCGACGCCGACCTGAGGGATGCCGACCTTACCGGCGCGGACCTGGGTGGCGCGATGCTGCGTCAGGTACGGCTGGCGGGCGCCCGGCTCTTTGCCGCGGACCTGCGCGGCGCCGACCTCACGGATGCGCGGGAACTGACCAGTCCGCAACTGCAGCAGGCCCGAACCGATTCGACCACCATTCTTCCCAACGGTAAACACGGCCCGTTTCGCCGCAACAGCGGCGCGGAGCGCCCAAAGAACTAATTGGGCGTTGCCGCCCGACAGGTCCACCGCTTCATGGCCGCGCCAATCTCTTCCGAAGCCAATAAACGACGACCTGACAGTAGGGTTGTAGCTCGCTAGTTCCTGATTCGCCGCTCCACTCGCGCATCCACTTCTCCAAAGTTTTCCGTTGCAACTCTCCACGTTTCTGCAGCGCGTGCTGGAATGCCGTCAGGGTCCCCTTGCAATTGTTTTTCAGAAACGCCAAGTTTATGTTCAAGACCTCGTTGAGTTCCTTGTCGAAGAGTTGATGATTGGAAAACACTTGACCGCCTCCCGAGAACTTGATCAGCTCCTCCACTCTGTGTATTTTATTCGCAGGATTTCGTGACAGGTTCCGATTTCTTTTCCGCGTGTCGCAGTGCTGATCTTTGCCGAGTTTACCCTCGTTTCCCAGGCAAGCACCCAACAAGTTGGAATAGTCGAGCTGTTCAGCAGGATAACTATCCTGAGAATGCCAGTGCTCGACCTTCATCCCTCCGGCCTCCGCGCGAATACGAGACATGCAATAACAGCAGAGCCCTCTCTGCTCGTTCACCAGATGGGCTCGCAAGGTGTCCTTGTCTCGGTAGTTGTCGTAATTCGCATGCGGACCGGAACGATGCTGGGCAAGGCTAGCCGGCTCGCTGTCCTTGAGAATCGTCCTCATACCTTCGATTCCAGGAACGCCATCAAGGCCCGCGCTCGAGTCACTTCGGGATCATCGGAGCCGAGTTTCGCTTCGAGATCGATCAGCAAGGTCCGCGCGCCATCGAAGTTCTCGTCGTCGATCAAGCCAAATAACTGTGACAATAGTTGCCCCACAGAGTCATCTCGGGAACTAACGCCCATCACTTCTTCGAGGACGCGGCTGGAGTCAACTCCGAACGAACGTGAAGGCGAGGAGGACTCAACGCCATCCAACACCGTGATCTCTTTCGGCTGGGCCTCACCAATCAACTGCGGCGAATGGGATGTGGTGATGAATTGCAAGGAGGGGAAGTTCGCTTTCAAGTCACGAATCACACGCCTCTGCCATTTTGGGTGGAGGTGCAAGTCCAGCTCATCTATCATCACTACTCCTGGAGTATCTCGCAAGGCGGCATCCCCTAGGTGGGGGTTCAGGATAGCTGCGCGCTTTGCCAAATCGCCTATGAGCGTGAGCATGATCTTCTGTCCGGCGCTCAAGTTCCTGAAGAGTTGCGGCCCGTGTTGCATCAAGACCACAAGGTCCTTGTAGCGCCCGTCGTAATAGAGATCGTCAGCTCCCTCGACGCATGCCGCGACCGCGCTCTTGACCACACGGAGGGCAAT
>DATFZA010000043.1:0-9512 GCA_035314765.1 Bryobacteraceae bacterium | reverse complement strand
GCGCTCAGGTTCAAACCGGGTGGCAGAGTGGGAGTGCCGAAAGGATTCGATGCCTCCAAAGAAAACGTGAGCGGCGGCGCCCCACCGGTAGCATTGATCTGTTGCGAATAAGGCATGCCTACCACGCCATTGCCCAAGGCGTTGGTCAGGAACGTGATGGGGGTGATCACCGTCCCGGTAAATTGCTCGGTGGCGGTGGATTGCTGAGCGTCAATCACTTTCACGGTGAAGCTGTAAGGATTGGCGATTGAAGGGGTGCCGTTAATCGTGCCGGCTACGCCATCGATCGATAATCCCGGCGGGAGGAAGCCCGCGGATATGCTCCAGGAATACGGCGTAAGGCCACCACTCGCGGCCAGGGTTTGCGAGTACAGCACACCTACCATGGGAGTGGATATGGTGCTGGTGGTAATGCGCAGAGTGGAATTGATGACGAGATTGAAGCGGTTCGCTGCGGTGTTCTGGGGCGCCGCGGAATCCACCACGGACACGCTGACGGTGAAGCTTCCCGATCGCGTGGGCGTTCCGGTGATTGAGCCAGAACTCGCGCCAATCGTCAATCCCATGGGGAGACCGCTGGCCGACCAATTGTAGGGAGGCTGTCCTCCGGTTGCTGTCACCGTTTGCGAATAACTCGAATTGATGGTCCCGGTGGAGAGAGACGTGGTCGTGATCGTCAGCGGAGCTAAGGTGATGGTGATGGAGAGCTGCTTTCGAGCGCTCGGTCCATTCGCGCCCGCCGCAGTGGCGACGTTAACAACCGGGATGGAGGTGCCCACCGTGGTGGGAATGCCGCTCAGGAGGCCCCCAGAGGACAGAGACAAGCCAGGGGGTAATTCGGGGGCCGGTACATTCCAGGTGTAGGGCATGGAGAATCCCGGCGTGGCTGTTAGTTGCTGAGAATAGAACACGCCCACCATGCCCGCCGGCAAAGGTGACGCGGTGGTGACTGCAAACAGTTGCTGCGCCTGAAGAGCAGCCCCTGCCAAGACCAACAAACTCGCGAAGCCTCGAAAAACTAGTCGCATTGATTCCCTGCCTTCGATTCTACGTTGAGTCGGACCAATGTGGTTGGAGTACTACTAGGTGGAACTCCGAGGTTCTTGCCTGCGTCAATATAGGTGAGAAGCGAAACTTTCTCCTCCTCTGGTTTGGCGCGGCTCCGGAGCGGGCCGCGCCGTTTTGTTCCTTCACGCTTTGTTCCTCAACAAGGATTTCTAAGCCAGGAATTGACTCATAAGGCAAAACCAGATATACAATGATAAGCGGGTATGTCCCGGCAGAAATCAAGTCCCGGATGCTTAACATTCTAATCGTCGAGGACAACGAAGGCGACGTTCTCCTGGTGAAAGAGGCCCTTCGGGAGCACCGCATCGAGTTTGAAATCAAACATCTGTTCGACGGCGAGCAAGCGCTGGCTTATTTGAATAATGCCGTCATTTCAGGCTCAAATGCGCCGGATTTAGTGTTGCTGGATTTGAATCTTCCGAAACGGGACGGATGGGAAGTGCTGCAGGTCTTGCGGCGGTCTCCGGACCTCAAAGCCACGCCAGTAGTTATTTTCAGCTCCTCCAATGCGCCGGAGGATCTGCGGCGAGCGGCCGGCATGGACAGCTTGATCTACATCCGCAAACCGTCCAACCTGGAAGAGTTTCTGGCCATCGGAAAGCGAATTGAAAGCTTCTGGCTATCTTGCCGGCCTTCTTAAGTGGGGCAGGATGGCATCCTGGGGCGGCTTGGTAAGCCGCCTCTTGGACTTTTCTACATTTCCGCGCCCGTCTAGCCCCGACTAGCCCCGAACGTTAGTGAGGGGATGCCGATCCCCTCACTAACGTTCGGGGTTAGACGGTGTCAGACGCTAAGGTCTCGAAACGCTAGCTGCGTGATTGCGTTCTTCTCCGAAACTCGTCGAATGTTACCGCTAGAATAATGGCCGCGCCGATGATCACTTGCTGCCAATAAGGATTGACCCCGAGCAAGTCGCTTCCGTTGGCCAACAGTCCCATGATGAATGCGCCGATCAAAGTACCAGCGACGCTTCCTTCGCCGCCGCGGAGGCTCCCTCCGCCGATCACCACCGCCGCGATGGCGCTTAGCTCATAGCCCTGCCCTTCGGTTGGCTGTCCCGCGCGCAAACGCGAGGCATGCAGCATCCCGGCAAGCCCGGTCAATAATCCCGCAATCGCATAGATGGCCGTCAAGTGAAACTTTACGGCAACTCCGGAATAGCGCGCTGCGTCGCGGTTGCTCCCGATCGCGAAGGCATACCGCCCGGCACGGGTATGCTCGAGAAAAACGTGCGCGGCGGCGGCGCAGATGGCCAGGATCCAAAGCGGCAACGGGATGGAGAGCAGGCGGCCTTGGGAGAGTTCCGCGAAGGACTCCGGCACTCCCGTGACTGGCACGCCGCCGGAAATTACCAGCGCCAGGCCGCGATAAATGCTCATAGTGCCCAACGTGATGATGAACGGATTAACATCCAGCGTGGTGATCGCCAGACCGTTCATCAGTCCGCACAGGGCGCCGATGGCCAAGCCTGCTAACAAGCCCACCACCATGCCAGCTCCACGTTCCATGGCCATCGCGCCCAACAAGCCCGACAGCGCCAATGTCGAGCCGACCGACAAATCGATCCCGCCCGAGATGATGATCAATGTCATGCCCAGCGCCATCACATTGATAACCGCGGTTTGGCGCGCCACCGCAGCCAGATTGGTCGCCGTAAAGAAGCCGGGCGAAGCCAGCGAAAGACCGATAAACAGCGCGATCAGCGTGGTAAACGGCAACAGGCGTTGAATCAAGCGACGGCTTCTCCCGCTGGCGCGGCATGGCGCAGGATCTCGCCCTGGGTAGTGGGAAGCGCCAGTTCGGCGCTGATGCGTCCGTCGCGCATCACCAGAATGCGATCGGCCATCTGCAAGAGCTCCGGCAACTCAGAACTGACCAACAGGATTGCGGCGCCCTGCCGCGCCAGTTCCTCCAGGATCTGTAACACATCCAGCTTGGCGCCGATGTCGATGCCTCGCGTTGGCTCATCGAAAAGGAAAATCTTCGCGCCGGTCAGCAGCCATTTGGCGATGACCACCTTTTGTTGATTGCCCCCGCTCAAGCTCGACGCCAACTGGCGGCCTGTATTTGCCCGGATGTTCAGCCGGGCCATCGATTCGGTGGTTGCGGTCAGTTCCCTGCCCTGCTGGATGAAGCCAAAGCGGCTGATTTTCTTCAAAGAAGGCAAAGTGAGATTATGCGCTAGGGGCAATGCAGTGGCTAAACCTAGTAGCGCTCGATCTTCGGGAATCAGCGCCAGACCGGCGCGGATTGCATCGCGCGGCGAGCGCGGATCCATCCGCTGCCCGCTCACGCGGATCTCGCCGCGATCGGCCGGTTTCAAGCCGAATAAAGATTCGCATAGCTCAGTTCGTCCGGCGCCGGCCAAGCCGGCGATACCGACAATTTCGCCGGCGTGGAGCTGGAAAGAAATGTCCGCAAAAGCGCCCCGGCGCGAAAGGCGATCGACTCGCAACAACTCCGGGCCGCCTTTCATCGCCTCACGGCCTGCGCCGGTGGCCAGCGCGCGGCCCGCGATATGGCGGATCATCTCCGGCGTACTGATCTCATCCAGTGCGGCCGCGTGCACGGTTTCGCCGTCGCGCAGGATAGTCACGCGATCGCCCACCGCCCGCAGTTCGTCCATGCGATGAGTGATGTAGATAATTCCCGCGCCACGCTGGCGAAAACGGCGGACGGTGCGAAACAACGCCTCCGTCTCGGTGACGGAAAGCGACGACGTCGGCTCGTCAAAGATGAGTAAGCGCGCATCGGCGCGCGCCGCCCGGCAAATCTCCACCATCTGCCTGCCCGCGGGACTCAGTTTCCCCACCAGGTATTCGGCCCGCAGCGGGAATTGCAGCTCCTCGATCAGGGCCGCGGCGGCCCGCAGCATCTTTCCGCGCGCGACCCAGACGCTTTCCCGGCCCAGGAAGATATTCTCAGCCACCGACAGGTGCGGGAAAAGCAGCGGTTCCTGGTGGACCATCGCGATGCCTGCGGCCCCGGCATCGGCTGGACTTCGAAATCGCGTTGGGTGGCCCTGCCAAAGAAGTTCTCCCCCATCTCGCTGGAGCATGCCGGCGGTGATACGCATTAATGTCGACTTGCCTGCGCCGTTTTCACCCAGGAGCAAGTGGACTTCTCCGGCTTGCACGGCCAGATCGCCGCGCCGTAGCGCCTTGACGCCGCCGAAGCTTTTTTGGATGGCGCTTAGTTCGAGGAGCATTCAGTTCCGAAATCCCGGCGGGTCTCGTTGATTCATAGCGCACCGCCACTATCGGATGTTACGATCATGACACTCGTGAAGGCGGTGATTTTCCGGGCTTTGGATGCAACGGCGGTCCGCATCAAATCTTCAGGATCTTGCCGGCTGAAGGATGTATGTCCGCACGCTGCTGGGCCGACGACAGGCTCGGTCTCTCCATGGGCGTCGCGCGTGATATCTGCTATCCGCCTTTCCCAAGGGGCGACGGAACGCCGCCCGGTCTGCCATTGTCGCAGTGAGTCGGTATCGTTACCCGAAGCCAACGACCTTCGATTCGAGGCTGACCTGCGACGCTTTCTCCTTACAGGACAAGTATTGGAAGTCTTCCAGATAATTACTTGGGCTACTGCGCCGCGAGCAGCACCGTATTGCCGACTCTGTTACCACTGGTTATTAGCACAGGCAGGGATCCTGGCTGCAGGCCCGAGGGGATCTGCACATTTATTTGATCGAGCCCCGCAAAGCCGGGTGCACGGCCGGCAAATGTGACAGTTGCAGTCTTGCCACCTATCGAGACCGCAGGCATGGTTTGAGCCACATTCAACCCATTGGTTATGGACGTCGGCCCTAGGCCTGTTCCAAAGAAAGAGATATACTCGCCGACCGCCGCAGGATTCGAGGTTGTCACTACTTGCCCTGTGCTAGCGTGCAATGCCGCGGCACTATTGTCGTCCAATGCGAACAACGTCGGCACAATCGGGTCAACCATCAGGTTGATTGAATGCTTCCCTTGGGGCGTCGTCAGCACGAGGGAATACAGACCCGGTGCGACATTCGGGATCAGGGCGTTAATTTGCCCTGTGCTCACATACAACAATTGAACAGGGAGGCCCGCGAGGGTGAGCGAAGCGCCGGCCAGTTGGTAGGGCAGCTGGACCGACGAGGCTTGCGCAGTACCGGAGGCGAGCCCAGCGCCGTAGATTGAAACAAGAGAATCCGGAGCAACGCTCAACGCCCCCGGGGGTCTGGCAGCAGATGAGGTGACAAAGGTCATCTGCGGAGGAAATTTGCTGGGAAGGAAAATAAATCCACCGCTTGGCACCGAGATGCCAGCGAGATTGAACTGTTGGCCAGGGAGATCGAATCCTAAGTTAAGCTTGATGCCAGCCGCAGAATTATTGTTAAACCAAACAGGACAAAATGCCAAGGGATTCGAAAGAGGATACGGACCGAGCGAAACAGAACTCAGTTGATTGGCATAATATGCATTCCCATTCGAATCGCTGAGGGCGAACTGCACGCCTCCCGTACTTGAAACGGACGACGCCGGCGGCGCCAACTCCATCCATCTGGCATTGCCGTCCAAAAACGACCGCAGCAGTTGATAGCTCAGATGGGATCTGTCAGGCACGGAAGCAATTAGAGTCGAACCCGGCGGGCAGATCCCGAGAGCGGCGTGGCAGTATGGAACGGCGCGTGTGAATACTCCAGAAGTTTCAGCGAAATCTATGGACGCGCTTGCCACATCGACAAGCCCGTCCCATGGAACGCCGTCCGGATTCAGCCCTGCCGTGCCCGCAATCGCAAGCGTGTCCACTCCACGAAGATCGTCATAGAGCTGGTTCCACGTTCCTAACTGCCAAAGGAATGGTGAAGCGAATTGCATCTCCTCAACCTGCGTGGATGACCAAGGAGCGAAAAGCGATGAGAGCGAAGCAAAATTGTTCGAAACTCCAGAGTTTGGGGTGCCAAGTAAAACGAGCTTTCGAATCTTCGGGTTGGTGGGTGGGGCCAAGTAGGGGTTCGCCGTCCAGCCTTGCAGATAGGAGCGCACAACTAGGCCGCCCATACTATGAGCGATCACATCCACTGAGCCAGGGTAGGCCTGGATTCTCGCTGTGAGGAGACCAGCAAGGCTTTGGATTGTGGCGTCTGGAGCATCGCACACGTCGAAGTAATCGACGCTAGCTGCACCATCCTCTAGGAGAAATACGCCAAGACTCCCAAACGTACCGAAGGCCCCCCCGTCCGGGCAGGTCGCCTGAAAACCGTTCACCAGTAGAACCGGATTCGTCGAGTGTTGCCCGAACAGCGATGCGGAAGCCGTGAGAAGAAGAACGCAACTAAAGGGAGAACCGACCAGGAGCCTCAAACAGGGGAGCATGTAACTGGAACTCATTGCCCGACACCACATCCTACTAGAGACGTTTGGCTTCCCTTGCTAATCGGTCGTGACTCGCCCCCTCTTTAGGGGAGGTCCCCACTTACCGTGGAAGAGCGTCGGGCTTGCTCTACCGAACTTGGCTTGAGCCGGTCTCAACGCACAGTGTTCCAGCCGACAAAAACCGACGTGCGTATGAGGCACTTTGCATCGAGCGCAATCAGGTCTCCGACACCTCCCAAGTGGCGATCGCCCCCGCTTGAAGACGAACGACAAAATGGAATGAGTCCTCTCGACTCTCACTTCTCACCATGATCTTAACCAGCCACCGGCCCTCAGCAATTTCGGGCTGCAGGCGCGGGGCTGACGGCCACTTCGTAGCGGCGTAGAATTTGTCAGCTGATCTCAGCATGATCGCGACGGGCTTACTCGGCCCAAGCGATTCGATAGTCGCTGACTCGGCGCCAACCCAGATACCTCGGTTTTTTTCCATCCAGAGCGCTGGGAAGCGGATGGTTTGGTAGCTGCGGTTCGAAAGGGCAACCAACACTTGAACGTCTTCGCAAATTTGATTAAAGTCTGCTTCAACGCCGCCGACGTACACCCCTTGAATACCAAGACACCCTATCTCGCCACCATTCGAACAGGTGAACCGCTTCCCATAGCCGCACCTTTCGGTAGGAGCCTCCGCTAAGGGGCATCGAGGAACGATTTCTGGCGCGGATGATTTGCGCTTTTCGTCCGCAGTACTCTGAGGAGCCTCAGCCCCACGTTTTATGGACCATAGCGTGAAACCACCGGGGAACCCCTTCATATTGACGTTCTGGTGTTGCTCCCACACCAAGCCCTTGTGTCGAGCAGCTCCATGTTGGTCAATAGCCATTTTGGCCGGGTCGCTCAACCAGATTTCGGCGTCGGTAATAACGCCGACCACGCGGGATGCAAAGTTAACGGTGCCGCCAAAGACATCGTCTTCCTCCACCTGCATCGACCCGACGTGGATTCCGGCACGCACTCGCACCTTGGTGTGTCCAGAATTTTCCTGGAGCGCTCGTGAGTAATCGAGGGCGTCATCTGCGGACCGGAACGCGGCCATGAAGCTGTCGCCAATCGTTTTGATCTCGTACCCTTGGTAGCGCACGATGAGTTCGCGGCTCTGAGCAAAGTGCGCCCGCCGAACCTCATTCATGGCCTCGTCTCTTAATTCTTCAGCAAGCGCCGTCGACCCTATGACATCTGTGAAGACGATCGCCAGCATCACCCGCTGGCCTCCAGCCCATTCGTTGAAGCTCGATGTGCTCGTCGCGCCTTTTGTCGACATGGCAGACGCGTCAGAGCTATCGCGCAACTCCCCGTCGGCATTTTCCTTAAGGCGGGCGCGGCCTCGCTCTGTAATGTACAGACCAGCCGCGGCGTCGATAAATGTACCCTTGCGCAGAAATTTGCCGCTCAGTGCGCCCTCGTCAGCTAATGCCTGCAAGGATAAGAGCCATTCGCTACCCGCAAGGCCTTGATATGTCGGCAGCATTGCCTGCAGTCCGTTCAAATCGATTCTGCGAGGAAACGCCTCCTCGAGCTTTTCTAGTATTCGACGCGCGAGTCGCGTGTTGTACATACGATTGCAGATTCCGCCTATCCTGGCCTCACAATCGAAGCCTATCATTCTGGCTGGAAGAGCCGGCTCTTTCGAAGCCATAGCCCAACGGCATCCATCACTCGTAGCGCAACGCCACCATGGGATCGACGCCCGTGGCGCGGCGCGCCGGAATCCAACAAGCCAGCATGGCCACCGCCGACAGCGCCACCGCGACGGTCGCGTACGTGGCCGGGTCGGAGGGACTGACGCCGATCAGGAGCTTGCTCATGACGCGCGTCGCGCCCCATGCGCCGGCTAAGCCGGTGAACACTCCCGCGATCACCAGGTTGACGCCCTGACGCAAAGCCAGCTTCAGAACGTCGCCACGCCCCGCGCCAAGCGCCATGCGAATCCCGATCTCTTGCGTTCGCCGGCTCACGCTGTAAGAAACCACGCCGTACACGCCCACGACGGCGAGCGTCAGCCCCAGCATGCCGAGCAGCGCCGCCAGCGAGGCCGCCAAACGAAATATGAACAGGCCCGAGAGTCCCTCGACGACAGCCCGCATGGTACGAACATCGATGATGGGCAACCCGGGCGCAAGGCTCCGGATTTGCTCTTGCACACCGGCGATAACGGCTTCCGGAGGGGCGGTGGAGCGCACTTGGAGCGACTGGAAGGTAGTGAAACTTTGCGCGATCGGAACATAGAAATGCGGCAGGGACACAGATGATAGAAAGAAATACTGACTGTCGCGCGCGATTCCTACCACTTCGAGAAACGGCCCGCTGGCGCTCTTGATGCTGAAGCGCTGGCCAACCGGATCTTGTCCTGGCCAGAGCTTTGTGGCCAACGTCCGATTGACAATCGCAACCGGGCTCGATTTGTCGTTGTCGGACTCCCGGAAGGAGCGGCCCGAGAGAACTGGAATGCGCATGGTCTCGAAATAGTACGAATCCACGCTGTTGAACTGAGTCATCGGAGGCGGCTGGTCCGACCTAGAAGGACGGCCCTCCACGAAGACTGGCCCAGCGTGCCCTGGGTACACCATGGGGGTCGCATAAGAGAGGCTAGCGGATTGAACGCCGGGCAGAGCGCGAACCCGGCTTTCCAAATCGCGGTAGAACGTTTTGGAGCGAGCTTCGTCGTAGCCGACTTGTTGCGGGTCCAGCATCATCGTCACGAGGTGATCGGGATCGAAGCCCAGATGCATCTGTCCGGCGTGTCCGAGACTGCGGACGAACAGGCCCGCCACAATCAGGAGCATCACCGAACCCGCTACTTGACCCACCATCAAAAAACAGCGCGCCCACTGGCGCTCCGACCCGCCTGAATCGCTCCGATGCGCGGACATCACGCCGGTTGCACTCGTACCGCTGGCTCGATACGCGGGCCAGACGCCGACAAAAATTCCCGTAAAGAGGATCGCGGCGAAAGTGTATGTGAAAACCCGCCAGTCCAGCCCGGCGTCCATCTGGAAGCCGAAGTTGGAGGTGGTGGTGACGGGACGAAGCAGGGCG
>DATFZA010000042.1:0-3489 GCA_035314765.1 Bryobacteraceae bacterium | reverse complement strand
AATAGTGCGCGTGTTCCGCCCAAGGCCGAATGCCTCCCAGGGAACTGATGTTGACAATCCGCCCCTCGCCTCGTTCCCGCATCTGCCGGGCGCCCTCCTGGCAGCAAAAGAACGTTGCCTTCAAATTCACGTCATGGATGAAGTCCCAATCGGATTCCGTTATTTCTAAAGGATTAAACCGCGTGAATCGCGCCGCGTTGTTCACCAGCCCATAGAGCGGTCCCAGCCGCGACCGGATCTCGCCGAACATGCGCCGGATTTCACTTACGCTACCAAGATCGGCTTGAAAGAATGGCGCATCGCCGCACTCGGCTGCCGTCTCGCGAGCCTGTTTCTCCGATTCCCGATAGTGAATCGCTACCCGATAGCCCTCCGCCGCCAGGCGCAATGCGATTCCCCGGCCGATTCGCTTGGCGGAACCGGTGACTAGCACTGTTCGCTGTTCTAAAGCCATGACTATGCAATTGCAACACAAGTGCGAGCGACGCGCTGCTCTGAAAAAAATTTTGATAAATTGCGCGTAAGAGAATCCACTCGACCATCTGGCGCGTAATTAACTTCGAGCAATTGGACGCGGGCAGGCTAATCGATTGGTTGAGCCCGCTTCCATAGAATACGCGGTTGACTCCGGCCACGGCGCGAATGACTCTGCTTTCTACGTCGCGCCCAGGTCAGGACTCAAGCCCGCCCATCACTAGGAGCCATATGATCGAATTTCGCAAGTCCGCAATATGTGTTGCCGCAATACCTTTGCTTTTTGCACTGGCATGCACGCCGGTGCGCGCCGCCGACCACCGGGATTCCCCCACCGCCGACGGCACTTCTGAAGGCGACATCACCGATTTCTTTAGTTTTCTCGATCCGAACGACGCTTCCAAAATCGTCCTGATCATGAACGTTAACCCTTTTGCCGTTCCGGGCGAATCGAGCAGTTACCGCTTCTCCCACGAGTTGCTGTACCAGTTCAAGATCGATAACACGGGCGACGCCAAAGAAGACACCGTGGTGCAGGTTGTGTTCTCCGACACGCCATCGTGCGCATCCGGCCAGAGCCTTGCGGTCTACGGGCCCGGTACGCCAATTCGTCCCGGCGCGAAGAACATACTGATCGGCGGCATTCCGACCGTGACCGGTTGCACCAACACCATACTGCAGGACAATAACGTGCAAGTGTTCACGGGCCTTCGGGACGACCCCTTCGTTTTTGATTTTGCACAATTCAGCCGCATTCTAAACGGCTCCCAGGATGTCTTCCGCGACCTGCCCACCACGCCTCTGGGCCATCTGCGAGGCCGGGCGCTCCATTCGGACGGGACCAGCGGCGTCGATGTTTTCGGCGGATTCAATGTATCGTCTATCGCCATCGAATTCCCGAAGAGCATGGCTACCACTCGCGCGTCCTTGATTTACACTTGGGCCACGGTGAGCATGGCGAGCGGGACCGATCACGTCGGCGACATTGCCTACAAGCAGTTTCAGCGTATGGGCCAGCAAGCCTTCAAAACGGTCTTTGTCCCGGCCGCCAACCGCGAACAATTCAATGCATCCGTTCCCGAAAACGACATGACCAACTGGTCTTATCTAATTCCGGACGCTCTGACCAGCACCGATTCCACTGGGGATACGATTGCCGCACGCTATGATCTGTTGAACTCGCTGGGGCTGTTCTCGGCCGGCGCCGGTGCTCCGGCTCTGCTTCCGCGCACCTTTACCAACACCAACGCCAGTCTTCTGCGCGTCGCGACTATCCCCGATGTCCAGCGCCTCGATCTGGCCGCCGACCCCAACAATCTGGAAATCGGCGTAAACGGGCTGCAGAATGGCCGCCGGCCGGGAGATGACGCCGTCGATATTCTGGTGCGCCTGGTGCGCCAGCTCGCCGATATCGATTTCATGGGTTCCGGCGCGACTGGAAAGCTGCAGTTTCCGCTCCAGAATCTCGCTCTGCCCATAACTGACCGCCGGGTGCTCGTCGTCCTTCAAGGCACCGACTTTATCCGGCCAGACTCCACGCTCAGCGATTTGACGCAAAGCGGCAACGACCAGCCCTTGCTGACGGAATTCCCCTTCCTCGCATTGCCGCACCCGGTCCCAGGCGCTGCGGGCACTGTGGGATATCCGGTCCAGCAATAAGAACCATGGTTCAGTGGGCCCGTCCGGATTCCCGGGCGGGCTCGCATTTACTAATAAGCCTGATAAGCGCCATGTCAAGCAAACTCATCCTCGCCCTGGTGTGGTCGCTCACTCCAGTCCCCTTCTCTTTTGCCCAAAGTGCGGTCAGTGACAGCCGGATCCACTTCTATCAATGGCGCGTCGAGCGCGACCCCGACGATTACAGCAACTACGATCACTTGGGTTCCGAGTACCTGCAAAAGGCCCGCGAGACTGGCGACCCCGTCTACTACGGACTTTCCGAAAAAGCTTACCTCAATGCGCAGTCTCTCCTGCCCTCCAGCGATCCCGACGCGGCGGGTGTCACGGCGCATCTCGCGGCTCTATTTCTCGCCGAGCATCGTTTTGAGGAAGCGTTAACGCTCGCGCGGAAGGCGCTGGCTTCCAAACCGGACCTGCGTTTCGCTTACGCGACGTTGGGCGATGCTCAACTCGAGACCGGTCAGTATGACCAGGCCGCTGGTTCCTATTTAAAGTTGAGGGCCTCTGCGGATTCCGATTTCATTCCGCCGCGAACGGGACTTGAATATTTGAGCGAGACACGCCAAGCCAGCCTGAACTATATCCAAGGCAAACCGGACCAGGCTATTGCCCACATGCAATCCGCTACGGCTCTGGCGCAAAAAGCCAACCTTCCCAAAGAAAATATCGCTTGGAGCCAGTTCTCTCTCGGCGAGCTGTATTTCTCTATCGGCGATTTGGCCCACGCCGAAGATGCCTATCAGGCGGCGCTGCGCAGTTATCCGAATTATCACCGCGCGCTGGCCTGGCTCGGTCAACTACGCGCCGCGCAAGGCAAATATGCGGAAGCAGCCGAGTGCTATCGAAAAGCGATCGCCGTGATTCCATTGCCGATGTACGCCGCGGCTCTGGGCGACGTGTACAGCAAGCTCGGCGACCGCGACAAGGCGAGAATGCAATATCGCCTCGTCGACTTCATCGCCCGGCTCAGCGCCTTGAACCAGCAACTTTTTCGCCGCGAGTTGGCGCTGTTTTGGGCCGATCACGATATGCGCTTGCCGGAAGCGCTGGAGTTTGCCCAAGACGAGTTGCGCTTGCGCCAGGATGTCTTCACCTGGGATGCCCTCGCCTGGGCGCAATTCAAGAATGGCAAGACGGCCGATGCAACGGGGTCCATCGAGCACGCCTTGGCAGCAGGCACAAGAGACCCACTGCTCTTCTATCACGCCGGCATGATCTACGATCGCTTGGGAGATGCAGGCAAGTCCGCGAAATTTCTGGAGCACGCTTTGTCGCTCAATTCGCAATTTCACATTTTTTATGCCGAAACGGCTAATCTCACGCTGGAACGCGTCA
>DATFZA010000041.1:0-3862 GCA_035314765.1 Bryobacteraceae bacterium | reverse complement strand
GAAGATCCTCGACTTCGGACTCGCCAAGCTAAGCGCAAACCCCAAACTCGCGGCTTCGATGAACGGCTCGACGATTGCGAATGTTGAAGAACAGCTCACCAGTCCGGGCAGCACCGTGGGCACGGTTGCCTACATGTCCCCGGAACAGGCTCGCGGAGAAGAACTCGATGTCCGCACGGACCTGTTCTCGTTCGGCGCGGTGATGTACGAGATGTCCACTGGCACCGTGGCCTTCGGCGGCAGCACTTCTGCCGTCATCTTCGAGGCCATACTGAATCGCGTTCCGACACCCCCGCCCCAGCTCAATTCCAGCTTGCCCCCCGATCTCAATCGGATCATTGGCCGGGCACTGGAAAAGGACCGCGAGCTGCGCTATCAGACAGCTTCTGAAATACGCGCCGAACTGAAGCGCCTGAAACGCGACTTGGACTCAAGCCGGAGTGCTGCGGCGCAGAGTTCCGCATCAGCAGCGCAGGCTCCCGCAGCCACAGCCGCGGCCACGGCCACAAAGAAACATTCGATCCGATCGGCGGCGTTGATCGCCTTCGCTCTCCTCATTCTGGGCTTGGTTGCAGGCTGGTTTCTTCGCGCCGGTTGGATGCCGGCCTCACAGCCCTTGTACCATCAGCTCACATTTCGCCGAGGTACGATTCGGTCCGCGCATTTCACCCCCAACGGCCAGTCTGTGGTTTACGGCGCTTCCTGGGAGGGATCGCCGATCGATCTATTTATTACCAGCCCTGAAAGTCCGCAATCGCGGTCGCTTAATCTGGAGGGCACTGCGCTTCTCGCCATCTCCTCGTCCGGAGAAATTGCCGTATCGATGAACAGTCGGCCCTCCGGCGTTTATGCCCAAATGGGCACCCTGGCCAGAGTGCCACTGAACGGCGGATCTCCACGGCCAGTGCTGGAAGACGTGCAGTGGGCCGATTGGTCGTCGGACGGGAATAACCTGGCGATCGTCCGGGATGTGAATGGGCGAAATCGCCTCGAGTTCCCCATCGGTAAGGTGCTGTACGAAACCTCAGGTTGGATCAGCCACCCGCGAGTTTCGAGAAAAGGCGACCTGGTTGCGTTTCTGGATCATCCTCTACCCGGCGACGACGGAGGCTCTCTTCGTATCGTGGACCTGAGCGGAAAAGTCAAAACTTTGGCGGCCGACCTCCAGACCATACAAGGACTGGCGTGGTCCGCTGACAATCGCGAAGTATGGTTCACCGCTGACCAGCTCGGCCTCAAACGCGCCGTCTACGGTGCAACACTGAGCGGGCATGACCGGCTCATCGCACGGGTTCCCGATACTCTGTCGCTACAGGACATTTGGCAGGATGGCCGCGTACTGCTGTCCCGGGACACCTGGCGGCGGGAATTAATTGGCCTCACCTCGGGTGACAACAAAGAGCGTGATCTTTCATGGTTCGATTACTCGTATCCCTCCGATATCTCGGCCGATGGCAAAGAGTTACTCTTCACCGAGGCGGGCGAGGGCGGAGGTCCGAACTACTCGGTTTATCAGCGAAAGATTGGTGAGACTTCGGCGGTCCGCTTGGGGGATGGTCTTGCCATCAGCGTCTCACCGGATGGCAAATGGGTGATCGCCAGTCCGCCTTCCCCGCCCGCCCAGCTTGTCCTTCTTCCGACTGGCCCCGGAGAAGCCAAGCCCCTTACTCACGACTCCATCAATCACAGCCGGGCCAGATGGCTTCCCGATGGCCGGCGCTTCCTTTTCTCCGGCAAAGAACCGGGTCATGCGGCGCGTATTTATCTCCAGGATTCGTCCGACGGAAAGCCGGTGCCTATCTCACCGGAAGGAATTGACCCTCTCGTTCTGGTGCTCTCTCCGGACGGCCAGCAGGTGGTCGGTGTCGGCCCGGATGAGAAGCCGTATTTCTATCCGGTCGCAGGCGGAGAACCGAAGGCTGTTCCCGGCATTGAAGTTGGGGAGCAACCGATTCAATGGAGCGAAGACGGAAAGGAAATCTATTTCTACAAACCAGGTGATCTGCCAGCCAAAGTGTATCGCCTGGACCTGGCCACGGGCCACAAGACTCTGTGGAAGGAACTCATGCCTTCTGATTCCGCGGGCGTGAGCCGGATTGGTCCCATCCTTATCACCCCGGACGGAAAGTCATGCTTGTATGGCTATCACCGTATTCTGTCGGACCTCTATCTCGTGGAAGGATTGAAGTAACGGTCTTCTATCGATTCTTAGCTTCGATGGTGGGTGAGTTTAACGTTTATTCCAGAGGCGTCCTCCCGAAGCCCCGCGTCTTCACAAGCGGGGCGAGGGATCTCGTCGAGCACTACGGCTAACGCCCTCCTCACCGCATCTGCAGAACTAAGGTCAGCTCTTCGTTCTGATCGCAATCCCCAACTCTCTTAACTGCCCCTCGCTCACAGGCGTTGGCGCATCCACCATCAGATCCACCGCCCGCGCCGTCTTGGGGAAGGGAATCACTTCCCGCAAACTTTCCGCTCCCGCGATGATCATCACAATCCGGTCCAACCCCAGTGCAATCCCTCCATGCGGAGGTGTTCCATATTCGAGAGCTTCCAGGAAGAAGCCAAAGCGAGCGCGTGCCTCTTCTTCGCTCATGCCCAGGGAGCGGAATATTCTGCTCTGCACATCCTGCCGGTGAATACGGATCGATCCCGATCCCAGCTCCGTGCCATTCAACACAACGTCATAAGCCAGGGCCCGCACCGCACTCAGCGGCGACTGCGGATCATTCAGCGACTCGACCCCGGCTTCGAGCAACTTCATATCTTCTTCATGCGGCGACGTGAAGGGATGGTGCGCCGCATTCCAGCGCTTTTCCCCTTCATCCCATTCGAACATCGGAAAATTCGTAACCCACAGGAACCGGTAATCCTTTGCGGCATTGCCAGTCTTTGCAAAAATACTGTGCCGATCGGCATACTTCTGCGCCAGCGCCAGCCGCAACAAGCCAGCCGAGGCATAAATCGCTAGCTCCTGCGGAGTAACCTTCCGGTGCGCCGGCATCGCCGTCTGCGGTCCCGACTGCGCCGACCCGGCCACCAGTACGATCAGATCGCCCTCTTCTGCGCCAGCTTTCTTCGTGATCGCTGCCGCCGCTTCCGGATGCTTGTTGCCTATACGTTTGAAATCTTCGAAAATCTTCGCCCCACCCTTGGAGTGGAACATGGTCTTGATGTCGTCGCGCTCTTTGCGCGATAGCTCGCCCACCTTGGGCGTACGAATCGCAATCACCGGCAGATTCGGGCTGATCGCCAGTTCCTGCAAGTTCTGTGCCGTGAAGCATTCGCGCACGTCGGCGAACGCCGGCAGGCGCAGATCCGGCTTGTCGATTCCATACAGCCGGATCGCTTCGTCGTAGTCCATCCGCGGAAACGGAGTTTTAATTTCCGACCCGGCAGCGCGAAACGCCGCCGTCAGAAATCCCTCCACCACTTCCCAAACCCGCTCCGGCTGCGGATAGGACATTTCCAAATCGATCTGCGTAAATTCCGGCTGCCGGTCGGCCCGCAAGTCTTCATCCCGGAAGCAGCGCACGATCTGGAAATATTTGTCAAAGCCCGAAATCATCAATATCTGCTTGAACATCTGCGGCGATTGCGGCAGCGCGTAAAACGTCCCCGGCTGCACCCGGCTCGGCACTAGATAATCCCGCGCGCCCTCGGGCGTGGACCGCGTCATGAAGGGCGTTTCGATCTCGAAGAATCCCTGGTCCGAAAGATATTCGCGGATGGCCCTCGCCACCTTGTGCCGGGTTTCAATGTTGAACTGCATCGCGTCGCGGCGCAGGTCGATGTAGCGATATTTCAGACGCGTCTCTTCATTGGTCAGCGCCGTGTCCGAGGGCAGGAACGGCGGCAGCTT
>DATFZA010000040.1:0-3238 GCA_035314765.1 Bryobacteraceae bacterium | reverse complement strand
AACACGTGATTGAGCGCTACCAGAAGTATTACCGCACCAATACCGTGAAATCCTACACCGTGGGTAACCGCAAACAGCGTGAGTTTATGGTGGAAGCGTGCAAGCTGAATCGGATCATGCCGACGACCGAGGGCGCTCTGGATTTGAAGCTGGACCTCACCCACGCCATCGATGGCTTCGCGGGCAATGAACACGCCCTGCCCATCGTGCCCCTGTACAAGGACGTCGTGCAGACCTTTGTGCAAAGCGGCATCTTTTACACGCCCACTCTTCTGGTGGCGTACGGCGGCCCTTGGGCGGAAAATTATTTCTACGAAACCACTGAGGTGCATGAGAATCCCAAGATGCGGCGTTTTATGCCCCACAATGTTCTGGACGAAAAAACTCTGCGCAGGCAATGGTTCGCCAAAGACGAACATGTCTTTCCGAAGCTGGCGGCCTCGGCGGCGAAGATCGTGCGCGCGGGCGGCAACGTGAGCATCGGCGGCCATGGGCAGATCCAGGGATTGCAGTGTCACTGGGAGATGTGGGCGCTGCAGAGCGGCGGCCTGACCAATTTTGAAGTGCTGCGCGCCGCCACGCTGACGGGCGCAAGAGCCATCGGCTACGATCGGGATCTGGGCAGCCTGGAGCCCGGCAAGCTGGCCGATCTGATTATCCTGAACAAAGACCCGCTGGAGGACATTCGCAACACTACATCGATTCGCTACGTCATGAAGAACGGCGAGCTGTTTGAGGGCGATACTTTGAACCAGGTCTGGCCGAAACAAAAACCGCTGCCTCCGTTGTGGTGGTGGAAAGACGATCCGCGCATCTCGCCTGCCCAGTAATGTTATTGGCAACCGTCGTCGAGACATCGGGTAAGATTGCGCAAACCAGCAAGCGGCTGGCGAAGATCGATCTGCTAGCTGCCTTGCTGCGCCAGTTGCACCCGGATGAGATCGAAGTCGTCGCCGCCAGTCTTTCGGGTCAGATCCGGCAAGGCCGTATCGGAATCGGCTATGCCACTTTGCGGGACATTGCGGGTTCCGCCGCCCAAACGCCGCAATTGCAGGTGCTCGAACTGGACCGCGCTCTGCAAGCCATCGCCGCCACGCAGGGCGCGGGTTCCGCGCGCCAGCGGTCGGAACTCCTGCGGCAGTTGTTCACTCACGCTACCGCTCCGGAACAACAATTCCTCATCAAGCTGTTAGGCGGCGAACTTCGCCAGGGCGCGCTTGAAGGCATTCTGCTCGAAGCCATCGCCAAGGCCGCCAACGTGCCGTCTGAGCGCGTGCGGCGCGCGGCCATGCTGGCCGGCGATCTTCCTCTGATCGCCAAAGTGGCGCTGGAGGAGGGTGAAGCTGGGCTGTCCCGATATGACGTGCAACTGATGCGGCCGCTGCAACCGATGCTGGCGCAGACAGCGGAGGGAATCCCCGAAGCTCTGGTCGAGTTGGGCGAAGCCGCGTTGGAATTCAAAATGGACGGCGCGCGCATTCAAGTGCACAAATCGGGTGACGAGATCGCCGTCTTCTCGCGCAGCTTGAACGACGTCTCTGCCGCGGTGCCGGAGGTGGTCGAGTCGGTTCGCGCGCTGCCCGTCCGCGAATTGATTCTCGATGGCGAGGTGCTCGCGTTCCAATCCGGCGGACGGCCCGAGCCATTCCAGAGCACCATGCGCCGCTTCGGCCGCAAGCTCGACGTGGAGCGAATGCGCGCCGCGCTTCCGTTGACTCCGTATTGGTTCGACCTGCTGTATCTCGACGGCGGGCCGCTTCTGGATGAAGCCCAAGCGCGGCGGTTCTCTGAACTCCAGAACATCGCGCCCGGCTCGCTGATCCCGCACATCGTTACCGCCGACGCTGGGGCTGGTGAAGAATTTCTGCGGGAGGCGCTCGGGCGCGGGCACGAGGGCGTGATGGCGAAAGCCCGCAATGCCGCCTACGCGGCGGGCGGCCGCGGGCAGAGTTGGCTCAAAGTCAAGCAGGCCCGCACGCTGGACCTGGTGATTCTGGCCGCTGAGTGGGGCAATGGCCGGCGGCGCGGTTGGCTGAGCAACTTGCACCTGGGTGCCCGCGATACCGAGAAAGGCGGCTTTGCCATGCTCGGCAAAACCTTCAAGGGACTCACCGATGAAATGCTGGGATGGCAGACGCGGGAGCTTCTGAAACTTGAAATCGCGCGAGACAGTTATACGGTCTATGTCGAACCGAAGTTAGTCGCCGAGATCGCCTTCAATGAGATTCAGGTCAGCCCGCGCTATCCCAGCGGCTTGGCGCTGCGGTTTGCGCGTGTCAAGCGCTACCGGCCGGACAAATCCGCCGCGGACTCAGACACGTTCCAAACCGTAAAGCAGATGTAAAAACCGGGTAAAAACCGGGGACAGCCCGCGTGTTTCCTCATTTCGCCGGTGGCGCCAATCGCAAGCCCCAACCCCCCAACCCCTCAACCCCTCACTAACGTTCGGTTGCCAGGAAAACTATATTTGCACTGGTTCGACGCTTTGTTTCGGGGTCCGCAAGGGCCGGCTCGAACGGCCGATGCCGGTCGGTCCTGAAGTTGATCCGGATGTGGTTAGAGGCGCCGGTAGTGGAGCGGGGGGAGGGACGAGGCGGAGGCAGGGACGTCTGATTCAACATTTGCAACGGCGCAGCCAGCGGCCCTACCGGCCTCCGCAAGGAGCGACTTGGTCCGGGCACCTGGTGGGGCTGGGGCTCAACCGTCTAACGGGACGTGCGCAAGCCTGAAGCGATTTCCGAGTCGCCGAATTAACCGGGAACCGGAAAGCGGGGACAGCCCGCGTGTTTCCTCATTTCGCCGGTGGCGCCAATCGCAAGCCCCAACCCCTCACTTACGTTCGGGGGCTGGACCGCAAAGCGATTCCGAGTCGCCGAATCGCCGCGCCGACCCGACATCACAGCGTCCGCGTGACCTTGCTCAGCGTTCGCGGCTGATCGGGATTCACCCCTTTTTCGTCCGCCAGACACGCCGCCAGAAGCTGCGCCGGAACGATATACGGAATTGGCGTGAACAGCTCATCGATTTCACACGGAACCACCATCGCCCGTTGGTGGAATTCTCGCGCTTCCCGGTTGCTCTGGTCCGTGATGATCAGCGTCTCGGCCTGAAGCTGATTCAGCCGCGCCAGCATATCGCGCATACCCGGCCAGGTCACGCCCGTCGGTGTAAACAGAAAAGACGGAAATGACCGCTCCACCATGGCAATGGGGCCATGCGCGAAATCGGCGGAAGAAAA
>DATFZA010000039.1:0-4746 GCA_035314765.1 Bryobacteraceae bacterium | reverse complement strand
TCTCAAGATCGGGAGGTTCGAGATAGCGGACAATGAATCGTTGGCGAAGATGCTTTCCGGTTGGGGGGTGACGCCGGATAGCGACCTGATTTTGGACTTGAATCCAATCGGCCAACTCAATGGACTGACTGCGGAAGTTCCGCTCGTCACGAGATATGAGTCACAGCCGATTGTCAGCGGGCTGAAGGGCACAGGCACGGCATTTCCCAGGGCTCGCTCGCTAGAAATCAAGAACACCGATAAGACGACAGTGCAAAAGCTTTTTGGAACTTCGGACGACAGCTTTGCCACCACCAATCTCGCGTCGCCCGAGGTGAAGGAAGATCCGGCTCACGACAAGAAGGGCCCGCTCACCATCGGCGCGTCGGGCACTTACAATACGGGTAAAGAGAATTCACAAGGCCGCTTTGTCGTTATCGGGAACTCGGGTTTTGCGGCCAACTCTTTCCTCCGTTTCAACGCAAATTCCGACCTGATGCTCAACGCGGTGGACTGGCTGGCCTCCGATGAAGCGCTGATTTCCATCCGTCCCAAGGAAACGGAAGATCGCAGGCTCTCCCTCAACCAACGGCAATTTGCCCTGCTGCGTCTAGTCAGCCAGTTTATGCTGCCGTTGATTGTGATCGTTGGAGGTATCGCAGTCTGGTGGCGTAGGAGATAGTTCTATGCGTGCCGGAGGTTTGATCGTAGCGACGCTGGTATTGGCGGGGTTAGGCGTGGCGCTCTATATTTCCAATAAAGACGAGGAAAAGAAGGCGGCCAAGCCCCCAGCCGACACCACCGTCAAGATAGTCTCCCTACTGGAGCCCGATATCAAGAAGATCGAGATCAAGGCCAAGAACGAGGACACGGTGTTGGAGCGCGGAAGCGGAAACAAATGGCAAATCACCGCGCCCGCCGCTTACGGCGCCGATCAGGATGCCGCCACCAACCTTGCGTTTGCAGTTGCGAATATTGCAGCCGATCGGGTGATTGAGGAGAAAGCGGCGGACCTGGGTTCCTACGGCCTGAAAACCCCGAGCGTCGAAGTGGACATCGGCGCCAAGAACGGAAAGACGACCAAGGTGCTTCTGGGAGACGACAATCCCACTGGCAGCACCACTTACGCCATGTTAGCCGGCGATCCACGGGTGTTCAGCGTTATTTCTTCGGTCAAAACCGGCCTGTCAAAATCAGCCAAAGATCTGCGGGACAAGCGGCTGCTGACTTTCGATCAGGACAAAGTAAGCCGCCTGGAGCTGCAGGCGCAGAAGCAGGATATCGAGTTTGGCCGCGACAAAGACCAATGGCAGATCGTCAAGCCCCAGCCGCTGCGAGCTGACGGGCTGCAAGTGGAAGAGCTGTTGCGGAAGGTAAAGGACGCCAAGATGGACTTGTCGCTTTCCGATGAGGACTTGAAGAAAGCCGCCTCGGCTTTCGCCGCCGGCGCGCCCGTTGCCACCGTCAAGGTGACCGATCCGTCCGGCGCCGAGGAACTGCAGGTGCGCAAAAACAAGGACGACTATTACGCCAAGTCGAGTGTCGTGGAAGGCATTTACAAAGTGTCATCCGATCTTGGCGACGGCGTCAATAAGGCGCTGGACGATTTCCGCAATAAGAAGTTGTTCGATTTCGGTTTTAGCGATCCGGACAAAGTGGAGTTGCACGCCGGCGGCAAGAACTATTCGTTCCAGAAGTCCGGCGACGACTGGCTTTCCAGCGGCAAGAAGATGGACAGCATTAGTGTGCAGAACCTGATCGACAAGCTGCGCGAAATATCGGCCGCGAAGTTTGTCGACACCGGATTCACCACGCCCGCGATCGACGTCGCCGTGACCTCAAACCAAGGTAAGCGCGTGGAGAAAGTTTCGTTCTCTAAGGCGGACAAGACTTACATCGCCCGCCGCGAGAATGAGCCTTCCCTTTATGAAGTGACTGCGAAGAACGTGGACGATATGGTGCGCGCTGCCGCGGACGTGAAAGAAGCCGCGCCGGTCAAGAAAAAATGACCGGCCTGTTGACTGACCTCTACCAGCTCACCATGGCCGCCGGCTATTTCGAGGCCGGCAAAGCTCAGGAAAGCGCCGTTTTTGAACTGTTTTTCCGCCGCCTGCCGCGTTACCGCAACTTTGTCCTTTCCGCCGGTCTGGCGCAGGCGGTCTCGTACTTACAGAGTCTGCATTTTGAGCCGGAGGAACTGCGCTATCTGCGCACTCTTCCGCAATTCCGGAAAGTCGCGCCGGAGTTCTTCGATTTTCTCGCCAAGCTGCGCTTCACCGGCGACGTTTTCGCCATGCCGGAAGGCACTCCGATCTTCGCCAATGAGCCGTTTCTGACCATACGCGCGCCGCTGATCGAGGCGCAGTTGGTCGAGACCTATTTGCTCGCGACCATCGGTTTCCAGTCGCTCATCGCAACCAAAGCAGCCCGCATGGTGGAGGTTGCCCATGGCCGCTACGTGGTGGATTTCGGCACCCGGCGCGCGCATTCGCCCGAAGCCGGCGTGCTGGCCGGGCGCGCCGCGTATATCGGTGGCTGTATCGGGACCAGCAACACCGAGACCGGCTTCCGTTATGGCGTGCCGGTTTTCGGCACCGCCGCGCACTCCTGGGTCCAAGCCTTCCCGGACGAGCGCGACGCTTACGCCCGCTTGCAGCAGTTGCTTGGCGACGCGACCGTTTACCTGATCGATACTTACGACACGCGGGAAGGCGCCCGCCATGCCGCCGCGCTCGGCCGTCCTTTGTGGGGTGTGCGGCTGGATAGCGGCAATCTGGTCGAACTGGCGTGGGCCGTCCGCAAAATTCTAGACGAAGCCGGCCTGACGGATGCCAAGATCATGGCCACCAGCGACCTGAACGAATACAAGATTCTGGAATTCGCCGCCGCCGACGTGCCCATCGACGTGTTTGGCGTGTGAACCGATCTCGCGACGTCCACCGATTCACCCAACATCGGCGTGATCTATAAATTGGTGCAACTCGAAGGCCGCTTTACGGCGAAGTTCAGCGAAGACAAGCAGACGATGCCGGGCTCGAAACAGGTGTTCCGCTTCGCCGATCACGACGTGATTGCTTGTGACTGGGAGTGTCTCGGTTGCGGTCCCACCGAACCGCTAGCCCGCGCGCTCCTGCGTCCGGTGATGCTCAAAGGCGAGTTGGCCGTACCGGTGCCCGACGCCGTGGCCGCGCGAAAAAACGCCGCGGAAAACCTCAGCCACCTGCCTGCCGCTACGCGCAGTCTGTTCGACAATGAACAGCAATACCGGATCGACTACAGCCGCCCCCTGCTGTCGCTGTACGATCAGGTACAGGATGAAAACCGTATTCTTCGACATCGACACTCAACTTGACTTCCTGGTCCCCGGCGGAGCACTGTACGTTCCCGGCGCCGAAAAGATCATCCCCAGAATCGCCGAACTCAATCGGCAAGCCCCGCTGCTGGTGTCCACTGCGGATGCGCACGCTGAAAATGACGCCGAATTCAAACTGTATCCGCCGCACTGCGTGGCTGGGACGCTCGGCCAGCACAAGCCGGCCTGCACCATGGTTGGCCAATTCATCTTGGAGAAACAAGCGCTCGATTGCTTTACCAACCCGGCGCTCGACGTTAAGCTACGCGAGTGGAATGCGGAGCGGTACGTGGTGTACGGCGTAGTCACCGAGATCTGCGTGCGCTATGCCGCCTTCGGATTGCTGAAATATGGCAAGCCTGTGTCCATCGTCGCCAATGCGGTGAAGGCGCTGGATGAGGCCGCGGCGGAGAAGATGTTCGCGGAGTTCCGGCAGCGGGGGGGCGAAGTGCGCTAGCAGTCGCACAACAATAGTGTTGTACTACGAAATTGTTGTGCTACTATTGTGCTGTAATGAATCACCATGGCATTCCCGGAAGCATGGGCCGCCTCGCCGAAGGTCCGGCATTCTTCAATCGCAAAGAGATCCTTGACCGTGCCTGGGATCTTCTGAGCACAAGCAATCTGCTTCTCCTTGCTCCCCGCCGCGTGGGCAAGAGTTCCCTTCTGAATCGGATGAGTCAGGATGGGCAATCCAAAGGCTACAACACACTATACCTTTCGGTTCCGGATGCGGAAGATGAGTTGGACTTCATTAAACGATTGGTGCGTGGGCTTCGCGATGCCGACTGGGCCACTGGCGGTTGGCTTTCCGCCTTCAAAGGAGCGCTTCCAGAAGATCTGGAATTTGTCCTGAAGACTGGCCTGATCGAGCTAAAGGCCAAGAAGTTCGACTGGCGACGCCCGGCGGAAGATCTCGAGAAGCTGCTCAAGTCGAGCGACGCGAAGACCTTGCTACTGATTGACGAATTGCCGCTGCTGGTAGGAAGTATCGTCCAGCAAGACGAGTCAGGAAACAGGGCCGAACGTTTCCTGCTCTGGCTGAAACGACTCCGGGAACAATACCAACCGCGATGGTTCTTCGCGGGCTCGATTGGCCTCGATTCGGTTGCCAGGAGACTCAGACTATCCGGCACGATCCATGACCTGCAGCTGATTGAACTCGGAGAATTCAGCCCCGAAAAAGCTCGCGCTTATCTGGACGGCCGAGGCCACCACCATCTTTGGACATTGACCGAGGAGACCATCGACGCCATCCTCGCAGCGGTGGAATGGGCGATTCCATTCCACTTGAATCTCGTCTTTGAGGAACTTCGCGCAGTCGTGAACGAAGGACACAGCGCGCCTTCACCCGCCCTGGTCGAAATCGCACTGCAAAGGCTAATTGCTAAGGGCAGGACGCACTTCGATCATTG
>DATFZA010000038.1:0-6287 GCA_035314765.1 Bryobacteraceae bacterium | reverse complement strand
GCAGTCAAGAGAGGAATCGAGAATAGCGCCAGGAAGCCGAAACCGATCGAACCTCGATTGTTTTCCGGCTTCAGCCAGAACGGGCGTCGCTTTCAAGCCAGTCAAGCGGATCGCCGCCACCCGCCTCGGGGTAAAAGCGGAGTTGAGCCGGAAATCCTGTATCGCTTTTTGGAGCCTCCGACGCGGAACGGGCACAGGTGAGTCAAGTCGTTAAGTAAGTGCGGCAGCCACCCACCGTCACTCTTGACAATTACGGGATCGGCGCTAGCCGCGAATAAGAAGGAGCGCCAACCGAGTTGATATAATTCCGATACGCGCGTCCAGCTCGGGAATTCGAGGAGGATTTGCGATTGAGCGATTGATTCGCAGCATTCACGGTGCTCGCCGCGGCGGCGACGGTTTTCGCCCAACCGGCCGCGCCGAAATTGGTTTATGGGACATACGTCTGAACGACACCTACCGCACAGACCACGGCGCTCGGGACCACGGGAGGCTTATTTTTTGGCCTTGCGGCGGACCCGAGTGGGCACGCCTACCTTTACGGGTTCGGTCCAACGCTGGCGGGTGGCGTCTGCCCGTTTCTGACGAAGCTATCTCCCAGGGGAGACCAGCAGCTCGGGACGGTGTGCTTGCCTTTCTCCATATACGTCCCCTACTCCTACTACGGCAACTCTGGCGTTGACGTGCTTTATCCTCAGCCGGTCTCTCGAAATCAAGATCAACGAGGATATGTTTGTGAGCCGGTTTATCCTGTTCCTCTTTATCGCAACTCCGGCGATGCTGGAGTCGGGCAAAGCGCCTGACGAAGTGAACCTGTGTACTCTCGTTTCGGACTGGCAACGGTTTAGCGGCGAGATGGTTCGGGTAAAGGCTGTGTTTCGGGAGGGCGCGGAGCAGAACGCACTGTTCGATCCCGGCTGCCGGGATGGCGTTCTCCTGGTATATGTTTCACCGTTGCCCCAGGTCGCGGGGAAGAAAAGAAGGCTGCGTCGAATCCTCGGCAAGGACGGTCAAGCGCAAGTTGTCTTGGAAGGTGTTTTCCGCGGGCCGGAACTCGCGCCGGTGGATCCAGGGTTGTCGGAATCTATGAAGGAGAAGCTGAAGGGTTCGCGAATGCGCTACGGGCACCTTGGCTCCTTCGACATGATGATTGAGGTGACAAGGGTTGATGAGGCCGAGAGATTCGCGAGCAAGTGACGGCTCGCGCAGCTAAAATAGTTTCCACCATGCGGGACTGTCTTGCCCCGTTCAGTCGCTCATCGCTCTCCTGCGTCCAGCAGAAGGCTCCCACAACCGCGTTCACTCTGCACTTGAACTTTGATGGAACCTGCCGCCGTCGCCCCCGCCGCCGCGGGAAAGCGGATCCGGTAGCTGCCGATCATCCGAGCGGATAGATCAGCCAGCACTTGCGCCAGTTCTCCGGCGTCCGTGCGGACGCAGACGCCGCCCGATTTCTGGCAGAGCGACTGGATGCCGGGATCGACCGGGGCGCCGGACAGGGAGACCGCATGGAACGATGCCTTGAGCGCGGATACGGCGCGGCCGGCTTCGGTGAGGAAGTCCAGTGAAAACTCATCCGAATTCTTGGGCGGCAGCAGCAGGACGAACTGCGGAGACTTGATGTTCTGCGCGGCGCGCATGGCCGCTTCCAGACATTGAAGCGCAGTGGGAATCGCAGTGGGTTGCGAGCCAGACTGAGCGACCGCTGTCTCGATGATTTCGTCGATCTGACGGGAGTCCGACAAGAATAAGGGATCGGGAGCCGGAGCGGGCGGCGGCGCGGCTGGCGCTTCGGCGGCTCTGAGGTTCAAGGGTCCGTTGCCGCTCCAAACCGCGGGTGACGGTGCTGACGCGTGCTTGCGGACCGGCGCGTTGTTGTATCTGGCGATCAACCACCGATCCGCCGGGCGGCGGCTGGCAGCCGTGGTTTTCAGAGCCACAACATAGTTGGCATACGCGGAGTCTTCGACACCCGAACACGGCAGCAAAAACGCCAACGCCAGAGGCGCCGTGCGGGTGACTTCCGTGACTTCGTAGTTGCCGACCAGGGCCGAATCCCGATAAACAACGAATTCGGTGGGGCGGACGCCAGAAAGCTGCGTGCTTTTGTGGTGCGCGGAGTCGCCCTCGAGCGAGAGGGCGACTTGAACCTCGTCGTGCTCATGGGAAGAGGGATTGCGCCAACCACTCAACCGGACTGCCGGAGCACGAGCCAGCCGAGCCTTGGTCTGATTGATCGCGCACAAAGCGCGGAAGGCGTTCGCCCGCACCAAGGTGCCGTCCCGCAGCAGGTTCACCAAGATGGGTTGAAAGCGCGAATCGCAGGTGCGGCCCATCACCCACGCCGCGGTGGCGCGGAACAGATCGCGAGTATCTTGAGCCATCAGCAGAATATGTTCGATCACCGGCGACTCGCCCAAGCGATACAAGCCCAGCAACGCATTTCCGAGGACGCGATTATCGGGATCGGAGAGCGCGTTCCAGAGCAGCGCCCGCACGCCCTCGGAATCGATATCCCAGAGCGACTCCACGGTATTGGCGCGCACCCGGGAGTCGCCTTCCCCCAGGCAGTCTTCCGCCCAGCGGGCGCTCTGCGTGGTGCGGCCCACCAGCAGGGCGGCTTTCGAACGGACTCGTGCGTCCGGATCGCGCAGCAAACGCATCATCAAGGGAAGAATGCGCTGGCCCTCCGAGATCGATTGCAAAATATCCATGACCCGGAGCCGCATATTGACATCAGCCGGCTCTGCCGTGGCCGATTCCTCCGAATCGGGTAAGACGCTCTTGAGCAGCTTCACGCCAAATTGCGGATCGACTTTGGATAGTTGCTTGGCGATCGCGACGAGTTCGTCGGGTTTGAACAGATCGTCGCGCAGCAGATCGCGCAGTAACAGGCCATGCGAGAGCAGCAAGACGAGAACGTAGGTGGGGCCGGGCTCGGCCTGCTGACGCTTGAGGAGCGGAACGGCGTTGCGGAAAAATTCATCCGGGTCGGAGTTCAACAGCTCCCGTAGCGTCTTGCCGTTCGCCGAAGGGTTGACGGCGAAGTGATTCACCGCCGAAGTAAACACAGCCTCCACATCAAGCTCATCGGCAAGAGACTGAAAGGCTTTGGCGATTTTTCGAGGGCCAGCCGGCCGCTTACGCCAGCACCAGGTCGCCGCAGCCCCGGCGGCTGAATACCTGAACTTTCAACGACCCCTTAGCCTCGGGAATGCGGATCAGGTAACTATCGACGAGGCCCAGCGCGAGGCCGGCCAGCACTTGAGGAAACTGGCCCGCGGCAGCGCCCAGACAAAAGCCGCCGGATTCCATGCAGAGTTCCCGGATGCCGGCTTCGCGGCAGCCGCCGTCAAAAACGGGGGACGCGGCGTTTTCAAAAACTGCGTGGAAGGTTGCTTTGAGATTGGAGACGGCGCATTTGGCCTCGTTGAGAAACTCATCGGAAAGAGCGCCCGCATTCGAGGGGCGGATCAAGACGATGTGGGGCCCCTTGATGTTATAGGCCGCGCGGAGGACGGATTTCAGGCACAGCAGCGCGTCGGCCAGGCGGGCGGGCGCAGGCGGCGTTTCAATGGATTCCTTGAGTTGGCCGGAATCCGTCAAAAAAGAAAGATCGAGTTCCAAGGCGAGCGATGGCTGCGCGGGTGCGGCATCGGCGCGGAGTTGCAAAGGTCCGACGCCGCCCCAGGTGTGGGACAGGTAAGAGGTCACGGCTTCTCGCGCTGGCACGCCGTCGTAGCGGGCAACGAGCCAGTGATCGGTCTTGCGGCGAAACCACGACGCGGCTTGGAGCGCCTCGACGTGAGTCGGGTGCGACAGAACCTCCGTGCCGGAGAAAGGGAGCATGAAGGCCAACGAAAGCGGTTCCTGGCGCACTGCCTCACGAACATCGTAGCTAGGGACGACAACCGTATCCCGATAGAGGATGAATTCCGTGGGCCGGATGCCCGAGAGAGGCAGACTTTTGGGCTCCAAAGCACTATCTGGTTCCGATTCATCTGGCTGCGATTGATCCTGTTGCCAATCGTGCGCGACAGTGACCTGAATCTCATCCTGGCCCTGAGAAGATGGGTTCCTCCAGCCCATCAGGCGCAGGGGCGGGGAATTCGCCATTCGTGCCTTCGCCTGTTTCAGCGAGCCCAGAGCCCGGAAAGCGGTAGCCCGGACCGGGGCGCTGTCGCGAATCAGGTTCACCAACGTGGGCTGAAAGCGCGGATCGCCGGTGCTGCCCATCACCCACGCCGCGGTGGAGCGGAAGAGGTCCCGGGTGTCTTGGGCCATGAGCAGAATCTGCTCAATCGCGCCCGCATCTCCCATGCGGTACAGACCGATCAGCGAGTTGCCCACACTCCGGTTGTCGGGCGCGGACAACAGGTCCCACAGCAGCACGCGAACTTCCTCGGAATCCATGTCCCAGATCGATTCGACGGCGTTGGCGCGAACCCGCGCGTCCTCCGCGGTGAGGCATTCTTCCACCCAGCGGGTACTCAGCTTGGCCCGGCCCACCAGCAACGCAGCCTTCGATCGGACTCTGGCGTCGGGATCGCGCAGCAACCGCATCATCAGGGGAAGGAGCCGCGAGCCATCGGACACCGTTTGCAACACATCCATCAGCCGCAGGCGCACGTTGACCGCGGCCGGTTCGGTGGACGCCGTTTCAAAAGGATCGGGGAGAACACTTTGCAGTAGCTTTACTCCAAAGTTAGGGTCTACTTTGGCCAATCGGCGGGCGATTTCCGTCAATTCCTGGGGGGCGAACACTTCGTCGCGCAACACATGACTGACAATGAGACCGCGAGACAGCAGCAAGACCAGCAGGTAGGTAGAGCCGGGTTCATCCTGCTGTAAACGTTTGAGAATTGGAACGGCATTCCGAAAGAATTTCTCGGGATCGGCGCTCAGCAGCTCTCGCAGGGTCTTGGCGCTCACGACCGGATTGGCCGCGAACTGATTTACGGCCGAGGTAAAGGCAGTCTCCACTATAGAAACTTATCGACGGGCCCTCCGCGGTTTTCGGGAATTTGTCGCGGTTTTCGGGATTTTGTGGCTCCCGCTACCAGCCTTCCGCCACCGGAGGAGGCGGCGCGGCGGGCGCCGGTTTGCGCCGCACCCCGGCCTGGGCTTGCTTGTGCAATTCGCCAATGTCGAGGCCGGTCGCGGCCAAGGCGATAAAGCCTACCAGCAACAACGGAACCGTAATCCCGGTCCAAAGGATCAGTGAAAACCCTCGGGCCGTCTGGCTGGGAATCCCGAATATGCGTAGTCCTATTATGGTGAAGGCATTATAGGCCCCCACGTTGCCCGGCGCTTGCGGAATCACCGCCACCAGCCGCAGCACCAGCATTACCGTAAACGCTACCCCCGCATGCAGGTCGCTCAGTGGCCGGAAGGCTTGCATGAACGCATAAATCGGCACGACCTGAACCAGGAGAAAGGGCAGGCTCGCCAGGCAGGCGTAATACAAGTAACGCGAGTGGCCTATCAGATGCAAATCCTCAATCAGGGTGTGCACCCACCCCAGCCACTTGGCGCCCAGCAAAGCGTCCAGCGCCTGCTGTTTCCAAAACATGGCGAAGGCCATCAGGATGCCACAGATCAACAGGAGAATGCCCAGCATCACCGCTCCGAACACCAGGTTGAAGGGCAGATGCACGTAGCGGAGGGTGACGAGGAGCCCCAGGATGAGCCAAAAACCATCGAAAATTCGCTCAATGAGGGCGGACGCGAGAACCACCGAAACCGGAATCGTGCTCGACTTCGAGAGCAGGAAACAGCGGATCAGCTCACCGGCGCGCAGCGGCAGCACTTCATTGGCGAACAAGCCGACGAAGATGGCGCGCGTGGCTTCCCAGGAAGTGACAAATTGTATGGGGCGGAGCACCAGGCTCCAGCGCCAGCCCTGCACGGCGTAAACCAGTACTTCCGTGATCAGGCCAATGGCGACCCAACGGAAGTCCAGGTGGATGACATCATGCCGCAGGCGCGTCCAGTTCAGGCCATGCAGCGCCCAGATTAGAAAGACCAGCGATATCAGGTTCGTAACGACGAAGAAAACTCGTGTGCGAATCTTATTTTCGCCGTCCGATGCCATGGCCTGAATCCATGATAGAGGAGCGGATGCGGGAGCTTGAGCGGGCGGTGGCTTGGGGGAGGAGTGGCTTCTTCCACGTTCGTTTGGTCGCGTGGCTTTCCGCGTCGGAGGCCTCTTGGCCACACCAATACGCTCCAAGTGCACCACGCATCGACTCTACACAGGGCCAGCATCCCTCACGCCCTTTGTCCCT
>DATFZA010000037.1:0-6597 GCA_035314765.1 Bryobacteraceae bacterium | reverse complement strand
TGTGTGGGATCTGCGCTATCCGGCGCCGGTCTCGCTTCCCTATGGATATTCAGGAAACTTGATTGAATACACCGAATATACGCTGGCGGACCATGCAGTTCCCGGAAAAACTCCGCGCCGGCAGCCACAAGGTCCGCTGGTTTTGCCCGGCACTTATTCCTTGGAGCTAGCGGTTGGCGGTCGCGTGTTCCGCCAGAGTCTGGAAGTGAAACTCGATCCGCGGCTTACTGTATCGAGTGCCGACTTGCAGCGGCAGTTGGACCTCGAACAACAAATCGGGCGAGGAATGTTTGTTAGCTATCGCGCTTACCAAGATGCCGCCGCGTTGCGCAAGGCGCTATCGGCTCACAAAAAGGATATGGCGGATGCGGCCGCCGCATTGGAGAAGAAAATCGATGCGGTGGACAATGGCACGCACACCGCGCCAGGCTTCGGGCCGGTCAACCGCGATCTGACGCGGCTGGCGAGCAGCGTGCAAAGCGGCGATGTGCGTCCCGCGGAGACGGCAGCTGCGGCGGTTGCGGAACAGTGCCAGGCGCTGGATACGGACCTGGAGAAGTGGCGCGAACTGAATGAGCGGGACGTGCCGCGGTTCAACGCCGGCTTGCATGGGGCGCTGTTGCCGGTTGTCGTCGTGGACGCGGCGGGATGCGGGCGCAAATCAGCCGGCCGCCGCTAATCTGCCCGTTTGCTTCAGCCAAGACCCGTTTGATTCAGCCAAGAAGTGACGCCCGACACCGAGTTCTCAATACTATCGATCGCTTTGTAGTAGTGTCGCTCGTAATCCCCGAACGTCAATAGACCGTATTGACTAAGAATCGTCGCCCAATTCGCGGATAACACAGCAGAATTCGGGTCGAGATTCGTTACCAGGCAAAGTCCGGTCGGTGGAGTGGGTACCATGGCAATGGAAACGTCCTCTCGCCATTCCTTCAAACCGACCACCGCTTTCCAGACATCGCCACTAAAGAACGCTGTGTTTCGCTCACGGCCCGATGTCGCCTCATGCTGAGGAATACAGTCGTGGATGGCAACAACGGAGTTCCGATGACCCAGCTTCTCGAGATTGGCGAAGTCCCTCAACACCTGGTCAAACAGATGCATGCCGTCGATGAAGGCGAGCGAAAATGTTTGGTTCGCGAGGAGATCTTGCGGATACGCCGACGAAAAGAATTCGTCACTCGTCGATTTGACCACTGTTGCCTGTGGCGGCATTATCCTAACAATGCGCGGATCGGGATCGACACCGATGCTCAGCCTGGAGGATGCGGCGAGCGCTAGCGACCGGCCTTCACGCACGCCGATCTCGATATAGCAAGTATTGGGAAGGAGTTCGTGCAACCAACTGAGGACCGTGTAGTAGTCTGGTCCGCTCAGCTTCGATTGGAACTTGTCCTTGTCCAGATACACAAGGTCATCCTAACTCGGGGGGGCCCCGCCTCGCCCGCTTCGTCACTCGTACCGTAGCGCCTCTGTCGGATTCAACTGCGACGCGCGGTTCGCCGGCAGCAAGCCAAACAGCACGCCCACGGCGAGAGAAACCAGGAACGCCACCAGCACGGACGTGACGGAAATCGGAACCCGCACCGCATCGGTGAAAAAGCGAACGCTCAGCGGGATCGCCACGCCAATGAGAATGCCGAGAAAACCACCGGCCACGCTGATCACCACCGCTTCCGTCAGAAACTGCTCCAGCACTTCGCGGCGCGAAGCCCCCACCGCCATCCGCAGCCCGATCTCGCGCGTGCGCTCCGTCACCGTGACTAGCATGATGTTCATAATGCCGATGCCGGAAATCACCAGCGCTATCGTGGACACCACGATCAGGACGATGGTCAGCACGGTGGCAATCTCCTGGGCGGCTTCCAGAATCCCTGATAGGTTCTCCACGTCGTAACGCGCCCCCTGGCGATGGCGGGTTTCCAGAATCTGGCGGACCTGAACAGTGAGCGGTTTCACATCGCTCGCGTAGCGGGCCTGGATGTAAAGCGGGTCCACGCGTTCCACAGCGGTGAAGTAGCGAATCACGCTCACCGGCATGAGTATCGTCTCGTTGGTGACTTCAGAAAGTCCGAAAGTGCCGGTCCGTTCCTTGAAGGTGCCGATCACCGTGAATTGCAGACCGTAGAGCTTGATGGTTTGTCCCACGGCGGCGGATTGGCTGCCATACAGCCGGTTGGCGAGCTTTTCCGTCAACAGCACCAGCTTTTCGCGCAGTTGTACGTCGCTCGAATCGAGAAACCGGCCGGCTAGCAGAACCAGGTTGCGCACGCTGGGATATTGGTCGTCGGCGCCGATCACGCCGACGTCCTGTTCCTTCCCGTCAACCAGCATGCGAGCGTTGCTGGTAATCACCCCGGTCGCGGCCACAATCCGCCCCGCCAACTGTTGCCGGACCGCCTCAACGTCGGCCAGTTTAATGAAATCGGCATCTACCTTGGTCGCGCTGTTGGTTCCGGCGCTGTACTGCCCGTAGATCAGGTTCGAGCCGATGCCGCGGATCTGGTCGAGAATATAATCCCGGCTGCTAATGGAAATGGTGACTACCAGAATCACCGAAGCGTTGCCGATGATCAGGCCGAGCGCGGTGAGAAAGGTGCGAAACTTGTTCGCCTGCAGAGCTTGCAGGCTGAACCGGAGAGCTTCGCCGACTTGCATGAAGAATCAGTCGCCGCTAGATTTCCCAGACGCGCCGCTGGCCCGCCGCAGCAATTGTTCCGCCTCGCTGCGGGGCGCGTCGTCGGGGGTCAGCCGGTCGCTCTGAATATACTTTCTTAGCAGTTCGCGCGCTTCTTCGAGATTGCGCTTGTGCTGTACCAGCGTCTTGGCCTTTGCGAACATCACGCGGGGACTATTTGGCGCCAGCGATTGAGCCCGCGCGAACACCGCATCGCTCTCCTGATACCGGCCTTGTTTGGCCAGGAAACGCGCCAATTCAATTACTCTGCCCACCTTGCGAGGAGCCAACTCCACCGCTCTGCGTAGCTGCGCTTCCGCTGTGTTGTATTCTTTTCTCTTCTCTGCCAGTTGCGACAGGGCGTAATGGCCGTCGGCAACGTCGATCGCGCCGATCTGGCGCGCTACACCGGCGGCCTTATCAAACCCTCCGCCCAGTATTCCCGGCGCCTCGAGATAAAACTCAAACAGATCGTCTAACGCTTCCTTATTGCGCGGAT
Source organism: Bryobacteraceae bacterium (assembly GCA_035314765.1). Classification (GTDB taxonomy): domain Bacteria; phylum Acidobacteriota; class Terriglobia; order Bryobacterales; family Bryobacteraceae; genus DATFZA01. Next base: position 3,421 of record DATFZA010000037.1, on the reverse strand, counting down.
TCAACTCGACCGACCGTTCCAGGTTCTGCCGGGCTCTGGAAGCGTGAGCGGCCGCGGTCAGAGGATTTGCCATCTCCGCGCGGCGTCCTTGCGCGCGGCCCAGCCAGAGGAAGTAATCGGAATTTGATGAATCGAGCTTCGCCGCCTTCTCAAAAGCTTCCGACGCACGCTTGTAGTCGCCCAGCAGAAAATGATTCTGGCCCGCCAGAAACACCACCGGTGCGCTGGAATCCGGCAAGGATTTCAGGATCTCCAGCGAACCAGCATAATCGGTGCGGTAATAGAGTTCGCGCGCGCGATCTAGCTCCGCCGCGCTGGCGCATGCGCACCATACAACGGCTACGCACGCCGCTATCCAAAGCTTTGGATTGAACACTTTACTCACTGTAAGAACTACGAACTCCCAATACTCCTTGGATGCGTGATATCGAGCCCTGGATACGTCTTATTGTTCCAACCGCTTCCCCCCGTAGTATGCTAATGAACGGATCGCAACGAGTCCACACAGGAGGCTGGTTTGATGCTCGCCAAGTCACGCGCGTATTTGTTCTTGACGCTTGGGTTCCTGCTCTGTTCCGGCGGTGCGTTTGCCCAGATTTCGGCTATCGAGGGTGACGTCAAAGGCGCGGACGGAAAAGGCGTTCAGAAGGCAGAGATCCTGATCGAACGCAAGGATATGAAGGGCACCTACAAAGGCGCCAAAACCGACAAGAAGGGTCATTACATCTACAACGGATTGCCGCTAGGCACCTACAAAGTCTCGGTCCTGATCGACGGACAATCGAGGGACTCCGTGGACAACGTGAAGACGCAGCTTGGCGATCCAATCGAAGTCAACTTCGACATGAAGAAGAGCGCCGAAGAGCAGGCCGCCTTGGCCAAGGCCGCCGAAACGGGAAACCTCACCAAAGACCAGGAACGCGGCATGAGTAAGGAGGACAAGGAGAAGTACGAAAAGAAAGCCAAAGAGAATGCCGCCGCCATCAGCAAGAACAAAGCGCTGAACGACGCGTTCAATGGCGGGAAGGAGGCCATGGCCGCCAAGAATTATGACGCGGCTACGCAGTCGTTCGCCAAGGCCACCGAAATCGATCCCGCGCAACACGTCATTTGGGCGAGCTTGGCCGATTCGTACACGTCCCTGGCCGGCACCAAGACCGGTCCCGAGCAGGAAGACGCAATCAATAAGGGCTTGGCCGCGTGGCAGAAAGCCATTGAGCTCAAACCGGACGATCCGGGCTATCACAACAACTACGCGCTTGCGCTCGCCAAGGCGAAGAAGTATCAGGATGCGGGAGGCGAGTTGGAAAAGGCCGCGCAATTGGATCCGGCCGCGGCCGGCAAATACTACTACAATCTCGGGGCCGTGCTGGTAAACAACGGCCAGAACGAGCAGGCTGGTGAGGCGTTCAAGAAGGCGGTCACCGCCGATCCCAACTATGCCGATGCCCAGTATCAATATGGCGTTTATCTGATCTCCAAAGCCACCACCACGCCCGATGGCAAGATCGTCCCGCCCGACGGAACGATTCAGGCGTTCCAGAAGTACCTGGAGTTGAAGCCCGACGGCCCATTCGCGGAAGCTTGTAAAGGGATGCTGGCCACCATTCAAGGTGGCGTGCAAACCAACTACGAAAATCCAAACGCGCCGAAAAAGCCAGCCAAGAAGAAGTAGCGCGGCGTTCGCGGCCACACACCGCAAAGCTCATAACGATCACCTTGTCCCCAGTCGCCTGGCAAGACGCGGACGGAGCGCGCGCGTAAGTAGCGAACGGGGACACTGCGGGCTCGTGTCCGAAATCGTCCGCTCATAACTATCGCAGCGGTGTCCCCTGGCGAGAGGCGCGGACGGATGGCGCAGTTCACTGGCGACGATGTCGGGAATCACGATGAGCACGGCGCGATAGATCCCCACCAACCTCGCAGAGGCGCTGGGCAACATCATCGGGAATCTCGACGGTCAGATTCAGTTGACTGCTCTTTTCAAAAGCTCGGGAATTGGAAGAACGCCTTCCTTCAGGATAACCCGCTCACCCTACTAAAACTCTCTGCGGGGTGGGGCCTGATCCGGACCCACCCGCCCCGCAACAATCTCGGCGACAAAATAACTTTCGCCCTTTACCGGCGATCCGGCCATGCGGCGCAGCATCGCTAGCTGACCGGTGTGCGTCAATGCGTCGGCGATGGGTCCCTGAATCAGGCCCTCCACTTTACCTTTTTCCAAGCCCTTTTCCAAGCCATGATCGGCAATGTACGCGTCCAGCGCTTGAATCGACTGAAAGAAGCGGGCGACTTCCTGCGGCCAGGACAACGGCTGCGAGTCGCGCCAGGCTGTCCGGCCCTCGGCCATACTGAGCGCCCAGTCCATCAAGTCTCCGATGTGCGCCAGGATCTGGACGGGGGTGCGGGTACTGGGGCTCGCCTGGTAGGAGCCAAATTCATCCGGAGCGCCGCGCAACACCTTTCCCAGGCGGTAGGCCAGCGTTGCAAGGGTGTGACGGACCAAAGAATCCATTCCCGTATTTCAACATACTCACGGGTTAGGATAAGGGTGGATGCGCCTGCTGATTGTGGACGACGACGTGGAACTGTGTTCTTTGTTGAGTGAGTTCCTGCGCCGCGAAGGCTACACGGTGGAAACCGTGAACGACGGCAACGCCGGTTTTACGCGCGCGAATCAAGGCGGGTACGATCTGATTATTTTGGACGTGATGCTGCCCGGCATGGATGGGTTTGAAATCCTGCGTCGTCTGCGCCATGGCAGCCGCGTACCGGTGCTGATGCTGACTGCGCGCGGAGAAGATGTCGACCGTATTGTGGGCCTGGAATCGGGGGCCGACGACTATCTTTCGAAGCCGTTCAATCCGCGAGAGCTGGCCGCCCGCGTGAAGGCGATTTTGCGCCGCGCCGATCCGAAACCGAATCGGGGCCGCGTTGAAGTGAACGGGATCGCGCTCGATCCCGGTTCCCGCGAAGTGCTCTTGGAAGGGCAACCAGTAGAAATCACTACCCTCGAATTCGATATCCTGGAACAGTTGATGCGCGCGGCCGGAAATGTGGTCTCGCGGGACGATCTGATGGAGAGTTTGTATAACCGCAAAGCAACGCCCTTTGACCGTTCCATCGACATGCATGTCAGCCACCTGCGGAAAAAGCTGGAGGGCGGCCGGCCAGTGATCAAGACCATTCGCGGCGCCGGCTATCAGTTCTGCCGGACCAAAGAGGAGGCTTCGCCCGAATGAGGTCGCCGGTATGAGATCGCCTGTATGAAATCGATGTTCGCCAAGACGCTCGGATGGTTCCTGGTCACCATGACTGTGGCCATCGGCGGCATCCTGCTGACCACGGCGCTCACTCTGCAGAATTCCGGATCCCCGCAATCGCCCTTCGTCATGCTGCTCCGTTTACAGGTGGAGGATGC
>DATFZA010000036.1:0-2710 GCA_035314765.1 Bryobacteraceae bacterium | reverse complement strand
GGCGCAGTGCTTTACGAAATGGCGACCGGCAAACGCGCCTTCAGTGGCAAGAGCCACGCCAGCATCGTGGCGGCGATTCTAGCCTCTGAGCCGCAGCCGGTCTCGTCCATTCAACCGATGTCGCCGCCGGCGCTGGACCGGGTGGTGCAAGGATGTCTGGCGAAGGATCCCGAAGAACGCTGGCAGACCGCGCACGACGTCAAGCTGCAACTGCAATGGATTTCACAAGGCGGATCGCAGGCTGGGATTCCGGTGCCGGTCAGCAAGCGGCGGAAGTTGTCACACGATTTGGCCTGGGTGGTCGCGGCGGTGTGCGCGCTGGCCGCCATCGGCCTGGCCGTTCCGCTGGTGTTCCGGAGCACACCTGTGATCCGCCCCATGCGACTCAGCATTCTTGCGCCCTACGGCGGGTCGTTCAAACCTTTCGATATCGCGATTTCTCCCGACGGCAGCAAATTCGCTTTCGCGGCGGTGGACGCCGCGGGCAAGACTGAACTCTGGGTGCGGCCGTTGGAATCGGAATCGGCGCAGCCGCTGGCGGGCACCGAAGGTGGACAGTCTCCCTTCTGGTCGCCCGACAGCCAAAGCATTGGCTTTTTCGCCGACGGTAAACTGAAGCGACTGGAGGCCTCAGGCGGGGGACTGCAGGTGCTCGCCGATGCAACCGTGCCGCGTGGCGGCACCTGGAACCAGGACGGCGTGATCCTGTTCGCGCCGGGGGCGGCGGGTGGACTCTACCGGGTTCCGGCTTCGGGGGGAACCGTGGAAGAAGTAACCACGCTAGATCCCAAGAAAAATGAGGATTCCCACCGCTGGCCGTGTTTTCTTCCTGACGGACAGCATTTTGTTTTCCTGGTCCGCAGCGGGCTGACCACCGGCGCGGCGCAAATCTATGGATCGTCTTTGGGCTCGAAAGACAAGACGCTCATCGCCGACAGCGGCGGGCGGCCCGGCTGTGCGCAGCCAGGATACCTATTGTTCGTACGCGGCAGTAACCTGATGGCACAAACATTCGACCAGAAGAGCTTTAAACTGAGCGGCAATCCTACGCCGGTGGTCGAACAATTGGGCCGAGACTACACTTTCTCCGCCGCCTACGCGCTCTCGCGCAACGGCATCATGGTCGCCCATAACGGCGGCATCTCAACCTCCGTTCTCACCTGGTACGATCGCGCGGGCAAGGCTGACGGTGTTCTGGGCGCGGACAATTTCAATGTGATCCGATTTTCTCCGGACGGCAAGATTCTTTCCACCAGCGTTTACGACAATTCGGGCGGCGAAGACATCTGGTTGCTGGACTTGGCGCGCGGTGTCCGCACTCGCTTTACTTTCGGCCCAGCCCTGTCGGACGATCCGGTTTGGTCGCCGGACGGCAAGATGATCGTCTTCGATTCCAATCGCACCGGTTCGTATGCCATTTATGAGAAGCCCGCCAATGGCACGCAAAAAGAGCAGGTGGTGTTCGCCGATGCGGCGATCAAGTTCACAAGCAGCTGGTCTCCCGACGGAAAGTACGTGCTGATGGACCACATTGGCGTGGACGCCAAGGGCAAGACATCGATTTGGGTGCTGCCCATGTTCGGAGATCACAAGGCGTATCCGTTGATCGCCAACGATTTCAACAATACTTTTGCGTCGTTCTCTCCGGATGGGCATTGGGTGGCGTATGACTCCAATGAATCAGGCAGAGATGAGATCTATGCGGTGGCGTTCCCGAGCCCGACCGCGCGCTTCCAAATTTCTACCGCCGGCGGGGCCAACGTGCAGTGGAGCAAGGACGGCAAAGAGTTGTACTACACCGACGCCGACAACAAGATCATGGCGGTGGACATCGCGTCTAAGGGCGATGCCTTGCAAATCGGCACGCCGCATGCGCTTTGGCAACCGCGGCTGCAAGCGGTGAACCCACCTTATGCGACCGCCGATGGCAAGCGGTTTCTGGCCAATGAGCTGCCGCTGCAAAGCACTTCGCACCTGAGCCTGACTCTGAATTGGGACGCGGCGTTGAAAAAGTAGCCATCAGCCATCAGCCGTTAGCCATCAGGAAAATCCTTGCGCCACAATTCTGACGTCATTCCGTGGCGGCGGGGGAGGGATGCCAGGAGCTATAAAGGATGACGGGTTACCTGACGACTGACGACTGATGGCCGACGGCCGACGGCTAAGAATTTGCTCCGCAACACTTCTTGTACTTCTTCCCCGAGCCGCAAGGACAAGGATCATTGCGCCCAACTTTGGCGGCGCCGCGCACCACTTGCTGCACCGGCTGACGCTCACCGGCGCCCGCCATGCGGGCCTGTTCCAGCTCGCGGCGCTTGCGGCGCTGGAAGGCTTCTTCTAAATCATCCATCGAGGTGGCAACTGACCGCGGAGGATGCTTGCCGTTGCCGTCCGTCCCGCCGCCGGAACGAATCACCGGAACGCCGGCGGGACCGCCCTGGTCCGGGTCGTGAGGCCCGCCCTCTGCGGCGCCGATTGGGCCGGCATCGCCGCGATTGAAGATCTGCATCAGGTAGAGATAGCGCGTGGTGTCTTCCTGGAATTTCAGCAGCATGGCTTCGAACATGTCGAAGGACTCGCGCTTGTATTCGACCAGCGGATCATTCTGCCCGTATCCGCGCAGACCGATTCCCTCTTTGAGGTGGTCCATGTTCAGCAAGTGGTCTTTCCACTGCTGATCGAGCACGCTCAACATGATCATGCGCTCGTG
>DATFZA010000035.1:0-7731 GCA_035314765.1 Bryobacteraceae bacterium | reverse complement strand
GCCGAAGAGTTCTTTCACGGCCGGCTCCAGCGTGGCGTGCAACTTGTCCAGGCCGTTAATGATCCTTTCCGCCGATTGCAGGGCGCGGTCGGCGGCGTCCGGCTGTTCCTGCGGCGCGCCCCAATAGGCGAGGAACTGATCGCCGACAAAATGCTCCATGGACCCATCGGACTCGATCACGGCCTTGGTCTCCACTTCGAAAATTTCGTTGAGCAGGTCGAACATGCGCTTGGTGCCGTAGCGTTCGGTAATGGTGGTGAAGTTCCGCACATCGGTCAACAAGACGGTGAGGTCCGCTTCCCGCGGTTGCATGGAATCGGGATTCTTCAACACGTCTTTGAGAACATTGGGTGAGAAATAACGCCCCAGGGTCTCGCGCAATTGCGCTTTCTCAAAGGAGGCCAGCGTGGCGCGGCGGCCCGATTCGCCGAAGACGCCGGCAGCCATAAATAGCGCCGGCGTCACGCCGGCAACCATGATATTGGCCTTGAATAGCAAAGCCGCGCCGGCGATCACCATGATCAGAATGACAGCCGCGCATGATAGTAGAAGGCGCGGAAGATCGGGGCTCCAACGGCCAGCGAGCGTGATCAGCAGTAAACCGAGCACCGTGAACCCCAGGTTTCCGAGCGGGGGCGCCTCCTTGAGGGGCAGTCGTTGAATGAGGTCATTCAGGGCAGTTGCGTGAAGCTCGAGGAGCGGCTCCGATACGCCAAAGGGCGTGGGGCCGCTATCTCCGCCGCCGGTTGCCACAGAGCCAAGCAAGACAATGCTCTCGCGGTCGGGCAGGCCAAGCGCTGATATCTGGTTCGGATCGGACCCCGCCTTGAGCCAGCTCTCATACTTGGAGCGGAGATCGGCTGCCTTCAAGTACTTGAAGCCGCGATCCCAGGGCTGGGTGTAGGGCGACCGGAAATTCAGCAAGACGCTCTGGGACGGAACTTTGCGCTCCAACAGAGTGAGTCCGTCGGCGCTGAGTTCCTTCCAGACGAAAGCTTCGCCCTCGGCGCACGCGGCTTCTTTCGGCGGCCGAAATGAAGCCAGGTACGTCGCCAAGGCAAGGGACGGTTTGCAATCGCCTAGGGCGACTCCATACGAATACCGGCGGTGCACGCCGCCCGAGTCGGCGGCGATGTTGATCAACCCGGACGGGAAACTGGGCGGTGCAAACAGAAACGACCGCTCAATCATCGTGGACGTCTGCGCTTCCGCCAGCACGATATGGCCGTTCTTATGAATTGAATCGATCACCGGACGGGCGTCTTTTTCACTTCCCCGCGCCATGATCAGGTCGATGCCGGTAGCGGAAACATTCAAGCCAGTCAGGATATCGAATAAATCAGCGTAGGTGTGGTATTCGGCTTCCGTCGTGCTGGCGCCGACCAGATCGCTAGTATTGAGTCCGACGATAAAGACTCGCGGGTCTGGTCTTGGTTCCATCGCTAGTTGAAACCTAAGACGGATTAGCATGTCGCCCCACCGGCTGTCGAGACCGCGGAAAGGATTGGCATCGAACGCGTACAGCAGGTAGAGCAGGAGCGTCAAGCAAGCGGCGAGCGGCCACGATTCCCGCATGAATAGAGGAAGATGACGCCGCGGACTCGACACCGGATCGGACGAGGGCATGAGTTTTTACTGGATGCGAATCCGGAGGATCGTAGTCTTCTGGGCCGGAACAGGTATGGAGGGTCCAGGAAGACCGTCGCCCCGGACGACGCCGCCGACTTGCACCGGATTTTCCTTTACAGAATAGTTTTGGGCCGTGGTCCCGGATCGCAAGCGCATATCAATCCATTCCCGAATGGCGCCGGCCTGCGCTTGCCGGACTTCGTCCGACAGCCCTGGGCGGCTCATCTTGCCCACCAAATCGCTGTAGGTTCGAAATTCGAAAGACTTGGGATCCGCCACCACGAGATCCATTTCCGCCAATTGTTCAGTCCCATTAAAGGTCCACTTCTTTGAGACCGGCATCGCTTTTATGACGTTGGCGGACAATTGGACGATTTCCGGAACGCCATACACAAGTTGTCCATCTCGCGTGAAGCCGGCGACGGAGGCCAGGCACTCCTGGTCCGCCATGACGCGAAGTAGCAGCACCTTTTCCGGCCCCGGCCGGGCCTGCTTGGAGAATTCTTCTTGTTTGCCGCCGGCTTTGCCGCCCGGCTGTTGAAGCAGCAATTGAGCTTTGAACTCAATCCCGCCCTGCTGTCCGCATAGGTGTTGCCCGCACATCACACTGACGGCTAACATCGAGACGCGGAATTGACCCGTCAAGACCGGCATGTAGCGTATCCTCTCACAGTTTCCTTTCAGAGATTCCCTCATTTTATCTGCTTTGGATCGATACTGCGAAATGGCGTGTTTTCGATGGACCAGTTGGTCGGGATTCCGGAAAGGGCGCCACGCGATCCCGAGGCGCGGCTTTCGATCAGTTTCGCGAGAGGACTGCCGGGGCCGACGCCTCTGGTCCGTACGCCTGCAAAATTGAAAACCATTTCCGGATTATCAATGGGCTGAACGCTGGTGAGCAGGAAATAATTGTCGATTCCGTAGGGCTCAGTAACTTGAACCTTGGAATCATTCAAGTCAATTTGCTCGGGCAAAGCGTCGCTGCCGTTGCGCGGAAACTCATTGTTCAGGTTGGCCCCAAACAGGAGAGTTCCCTTCCCGTAAGCGTCAATTGCAAAAACATAAACCCGGCGTGGAGTAATGCCGTTTCGGGTTGAATGCGGATCGCGCTGCAATACCAGCTTGTATTCGTGGCCGCCTATCACGTTTCCGCCACTGATTTGGCCGGTTGCTTCGTCGGTTAGCGCAAGATGATAGGGAAACGCGTCGTCCGGCACGGGAGTCTGCAACTGAAGCCAGCCGGCGATTTTCGCTAGATCTATACCGTTCTTGGTCAATTGCGCCGCGGCGGTTTGAACGGCGGCGGCGTCACTTACTGGAATCCATTCAGAGCGCAATGGCCAGCCCGAGAACGAGACACCGTTTTTCTCCCGTCGAGCGGCTTCATACTGTTTTTCCAGATCTTGCTCGGTGGTGGAAGGGCGCGCCCAGGCATATTCGACCATACCCTCAGGTGTTAAGCGGCCGGCGAGAAAATAGTCGCATCTTTGCAGGGAATCGGTCAGGCCGATGATGTTTCCGTGCGAATCAAGGGACAATTGCGCGGTCAATTCCGCCGGGGCGGGGAGAATTACCGCCAGCCGTGGTTTTGGCGTGTGTCCGGATAGCGCCTTGGCTATGGCCGCTGCTAGTGGCTCCTGAGATTTCGCAAGAACTGCGCCTTCGAAGCGATTCTCCGAAAGCGTCCAGAGTTTCTGCGTGCTGTCCCAGAGCAGAACATGGGTCGGCGTCATCTTGGTTGGATCGTCGATGATCTCGACGCTTCCCAAAGCACGCAGCCCGGCGACCAAATGTCTGACGGGCGCCAGTTGCGAGAAGGGGATCGCGCCGCCCACGTAGACTTTGAGGAATTCCCTGTCAGGAACGACCAACTTGTCGAGCTGGAAGAGGTCGCCAGCGGTGATCGCATTTATCTGCGGCGCGTCAACTGGCGCTGCGTTGGCAGAACTCGGCCCATTTACTTCAGTGATCCGGATGCGGACCGCGGGAGACGCTGGAACAATCCGTTTGAGTTCCGACCCGCTGGCGAGGCCCATGGTAATGCCGCTGTTGAGTTCGAGCATTCCTTTGCTCGGCTCAACCAGACCGACTGCCGCGGTGGCGGCGCCGAATGCGTCCGCTGGCTGGCCGAAGATGCCACGCTCGTTCCGGCCGCGGGACTGGAGCATCACCGGTTCCTGGTCGTTGACCTTGGACTGCATTAGTGCGCGGGTGCGTTGAAAAACTCGATCGATGCGCTCATTTTCGCCGGCAGAGGACAGAGCTTGCAGCAATGCCCAGCTAAAGGCTCCATGTGCGCCGAGACGGCCGTCATCCAGCTCTTGAGCGGGCTGATAGTCCTGAGAAGCAGAAAGAAACAACACGCCCTGCTCTTCTGGCAGCGGGCCATCGATGGTCTCCGAAACGGAGACCTGGTCGTCGGAATCGGCAAAGCGGTTTCGACTTGCCGGCCGGACGCCGCGGGTTCCACCGCCGCTGAAACAACTGTCCTCAATTACCGTGACATCTACGTTTTTTTTGCGAGCTTGCATATAGATATTCGCCAGTTCTTTGCTGCGAATATCGGGAACTCCCAGCAGGGTGTCGGCCGGAATCAACGTGGAATCCATTCCGCTCGGATTCTTGGTTAACGTGTTTCGGATGCGCGATCCGTGACCGGCATAGAAAAAGAAACTGACGTCGCCAGGCTTTGCCGCATCCACCAGATGGGTTTGGAGCGCGGCCAGGATGTGGTCGGCGGTCGCGTCGCTTTCTTTCAGCAGAATGATGTTCTTGGCTTCAAACTTATATTTGTTGATGAGCAACTGGCGCAACTGCTCGGCGTCGTTCACTGCGCCTTCCAGGTCGGAGATTTTGGAGCGCGTGGGCCGGCCCTTCAAATGGGTCAGGCGCTCCCTAGTTCGTTCCGAGACTGTGGCTGGGCCGGATCGGATGTAGTGATTGATGCCCACCAAAACAGCGCGCCGAGTCTCCGCAAACGCACTACCGGCCAGGCCAAGACACAGCAAAAGATTGAGAGCCAATTGCATTTAGCGGCCCTCACGAGCAAGCTTGTTCTGAAACCACAGAATACCGATTAAGGTTTTCGCATCCTGAATCGCGCCCGCGGCTACGGCTTGCGCCAGTTCCTCCGGCGAGTAGGCAATGGTTTCGATGTCCTCGTTCTCTTCCACGAGGCCGCCTCCGCTGGCGATCTTGTTAGCTGAAGTCACTTCCACGTAGAACAGCGTGATGCGTTCAGAAGAGCCGCCGGGAGAGACATAGAAGGTAGCGATGGGTTCGAGAGAAGAAACTTCGTAACCGGACTCCTCGAGGATCTCGCGCTTCAGCGCATCCGCGGCGGGCTCTCCGTGCTCTCGCATGCCCGCGACCACCTCGGTGATCCATCCTGGCCCCTTCTCATAAGTGGGAAAGCGGAACTGGCGCAGGAAGAGCAATTTGTTTTGGTCGCGGTGATAGACCATGGCCGCCACCGAATCGCCGCGCTCAAATACGAGCCGCTTTAGCGGCGGAGTCATGCCGCCATCGAAACGCTCATAGCGCAAGTCTACTTCTTCAATCTTGAAGAAGCCGTCAAAGACCCGGCGGCGTGCGAGGATTTCCACCTGGGTGGGCATGCTGTTGTATCCTTTACCATAACCCATGACCCCAGGAAAACGCGCCGTTCCCTGGCTCGGCGCCGCGTTTCTCGTGCTTAGGCTGGCGGCGCAGGCGCCGGAAGACAAAGCTCCCTGCGCGGGCGATCCAGCCTTTGCGCGGATGAAGGCCGCTATCGAGGCGGACGATCTCGATAAGGCCGAGCAGGCCTTCCGCAGCCGGGGTCAGCGAGAAGAACGAGCCTGCGCCGTTGCCTTCGAAAAGGACTTAGCGAAGGCCTATGAAGACGCCGACAAGTTGGCCGAAGCGCGGCGTACTTACCTTGAAGAGTTGAAGGATCTCGAAGGCAGCCCTGCCGCGTCCGCGCTGGTGCTGCGATCCCTGGCTCGCATCGGCATGCAGTTGCGCGACGAAGACGCGCAAACCGAAGAATATCTCAACCGCAGCATCCGGATCTACACGGAGCTGAACGATCGCAAGAGCCAAGCGTCCGTCCTCAATCTCATCGGGTACTTTCGGATGCAGCAGGAACACTTTGCACCGGCCGAGAAATCGTTGCTCGACTGCGTCGCGATCGCCTCCGAGATCGCCGACACGGCGCGCGTCGGAAGTTGCAAGGGGAGCCTGGCGGATTTGTACAACCACCGTTCCGAATACCGGAAGGCGCGCCAGTACGGATTTGAGGCGTTGGATATCAGCCGGAAGAGCAAGGACGATCGTCAGACCGCGCGGATGGTGGAAATTCTCGGGACCTTGTACCTCACTCTGAACCAGGCGGAAAGGGCGCTGGAATTTTTTCAGGAGGGGCTGGCACTGAAAGAGAAGTCGCATGCCTCGCCGAACGATCTCGCGGCATGCCATCAGGACATCGGAGACGCGCTGGCGCATCTGAACCGGCGGCCGGAGGCGGTGCAAGAGTTGGAAAAGGCGCTCGCCTTGCGACGGCCGCTGGGCATGGAACTCAAGACCGCCGACACGCTGAACGCGCTGGCCGGGGTGCAGGAACCAACCGAGGCACGAAAGAGCTACCAGGAGAGCCTGGAGATCGCGCGTTCACATAAGGACGATTCGCTGACCGCGGCAAACCTGTACGAACTGGGAAATCTGTATTTGCATGGCGGCGACTTGGATGCCGCTTTGGCCGCCCACCGTGAAGCGCTTGCCATTGGCGAGCGGCTGGACAATATCGCCGACGTAGTGTCCAGCCGGAGCCGGCTGGGCGTGGTTCTCGAGAGCCGGAACGAGCTTGCCGAAGCGGCCCGGGTTTTTCAGAGCGCTTTGGGACCGCTGGAGTCTCTCGGGAAACAGGTGATCGACCCGGCGCAATACGGGAAATTTCAGGAGACGGCGGAGATTCTGTATCCGCACTATGCGCGGGTCTTGCTCCGATTGGGCCAGCGCAAGGAAGCTTTCGCGGTTTCCGAACGCGGCCGCGGAATCGGGCTGGCGCGCGCGACCAGGCTGAACGCGCACAACTTTCTGGACAAACTCTCGGCCCCGGAGCGGGAGGAGTGGATCAAGAATTCTGCCTCGTTATCGCGAGCGTCTAACGCCTGGGCCTATCTGGCCAAAAGCGGCGCGGAGCCGCGCCTTCTCGATGAAGCAAGGTTGGATTACCAGGATCAGGCGAGGCAAGTGGAGACGCTAAGGGAACGGCTGTTGCTCAACAGTTCCGCGGATTCCGGTTCGGAAGCCCCGGTTTCAGCGAGCATAGACGAGTTGGCGAAGCTGCCCGACGATCGGGCGCTTTACCTGGAATGGCGGATTGTCGACGATAGTTGGGGCGTTGCCGACGACAGTTCCATTCTGTTGTTCGCTTATTCGCGAAAGGACGGCCTGTCGGCTTATGAGCTACCGGTCAAAGAGGACGCTCTCCGACGCGAAGTGAAGCGTTGGCGGGACGCGATGGCCGCAAGGGGAAATGTCAGGGGTGTCCGGCGCGTCGAGACCGCCGGCCCCGCGGTCGACGAGCCAAAGCAGGCGGCGGCTTTGTACCAGATGCTGCTCGCGCCCGTGGCGACGATGCTGCAATCGAATCGTTTTCAGCGCCTGTTCCTGGTCGCGGACGGACCTCTGGCCGAGATTCCCTTCGCCGCCTTGATCGATGGCGAAGGCAAGCGGCTGTTGGAACGAGTATCCATCACCAACGAAGTATCGTTCGAAGCGCTGCGGACGAGTCCTAGCCGTCCTGCACCGATCAGTCATCTGCTGGTGATTGCCGATCCGTTAAAAGCCGCCGAGACCCGGGTTATCGAACCGGGTGGATATACGTTTGAACCATTGAAATTCGCTCGCCAAGAAGCGGCTGCGATTTCGAAGCTCGATCCAGGCTCCGTTGAACTGGAGGGCCAGGCGGCGCGGGAAGCGCGGGTCAAGCAGATGCTCTGCGACTACGAAATCCTGCATTTTGCGACGCATGGAATCCTGGATTCGAAGGATGGCCTGCAGTCCGGGCTGTTGTTGGCGGCGGAACCTCGCGATGGCGCCGAAGACGGGTTGTTGCAG
>DATFZA010000034.1:0-8829 GCA_035314765.1 Bryobacteraceae bacterium | reverse complement strand
CACGCTGGTTCTGCTGGGGCTGGAGCGCGTGCTTCATGCCGGTATTTTTGATCCAAACCTCGGTGGCGATCCGATTCTCTTTCAACACCTGTTCTGGTTCTATTCGCATCCGGCGGTTTATATCATGATTCTGCCCGGCATGGCTGTAATCAGCGAACTGGTGGCTTGCTTTTCGCGCAAAGCCGTCTTCGGATATGCATTTGTGGCCTTCTCGAGCTTGGGAATCGCGGTGCTCAGTTTCGTGGTGTGGGGTCATCATCTGTTTGTTTCGGGCCAGTCCATGTACGCCAGCATGGTCTTCTCGTTTCTGAGCATGGCCGTTGCGGTTCCATCCGCCATCAAGGTTTTCAATTGGACCGCCACTATGTTCCGCGGATCCATCTCCTGGGACACGCCCATGCTGTATGCGTTCGGTTTTATCGGTCTATTCACCATCGGCGGCCTTACGGGGCTTTTTCTCGCTACCATGGCCGTGGACGTTCACGTCACCGACACGTACTTCGTAATTGCGCACTTCCATTACGTAATGGTGGGCGGCATGGTGATGGCCTATATGGGCGGCCTGCATTTCTGGTTTCCCAAGATAACCGGCCGGCTTTATCCAGAAACCTGGGCGAAATTTGCCGCCCTGGTGATTTTTGTCGGATTTAATCTGACGTTCTTCCCGCAATTCATCCTCGGGTATCTCGGGATGCCCCGCCGCTACGCCACGTACGCGGTGGAGTTTCATACCCTCAACGTCATGTCCACCGCCGGCGCATCCATTCTTGGCTTGGGCTACATACTGCCGATGATCTATTTCGCGTGGGCCTGGCGAAAAGGACCGCTCTCTCCGCAAAATCCCTGGAAGGCGAAGGGGCTCGAGTGGGAGCAATCCCCCACGCCGCCGCCGACCTTCAACTTCGATCATCCGCCGGTTGTGACCGAGCCTGCTTACAACTACGCCGGTGACGAGGAGGAAGTGACCCATGGCTGACAGCGAGACGGCGGTCGCGGTCCATCCGCCCGGATTGCAGCATCATTTCGACGACAGCGCGCAGCAACTCGAGTCCTCCACGCTCGGCATGTGGGTCTTCCTGGTAACGGAGATCATGTTCTTCGGCGGCATGTTCGCCAGCTATACGATTTACCGTAATCTGTTCCCTGAAGCTTTCGCCTCCACCAGTCACTATATGAACGTCACCATTGGGGCGATCAACACGGGCGTGTTGATCTGCAGCAGCCTCACCATGGTGCTGGCGGTGCGCGCCGCGCAGCTCGGACGGAAGAACGCCATCATCCTATTCCTGGTCTTGACGCTGATCTTGGGACTGGTATTTCTGTCTCTCAAGTACGTCGAGTATCACGAAAAGTGGGAAGACCATCACATTCCCGGCCCGGGCTTTCAGTATGCCGACCCGCGTTATTTCCACCAGGCGCAGATCCTGTTCTATTTGTACTTCGCCATGACGGGCATGCACGCTATCCACATGATTGTCGGGGCCGGGCTGCTGTGCACTTTGATCGGGATGGCCGTACGCAACCGCTTCAGCGCGGAATGGTACACGCCGGTCGAAATGATCGGACTGTATTGGCATTTCGTCGATATTGTGTGGATTTTCCTGTTCCCGCTGCTCTACCTGATTGGACATACATCATGACTCACCAGGTTGTCTCCGTAAAGACTTATGTCGCGGTCTTTCTCGCCTTGATCGCGCTGACCATCACCACCGTGGCTGTCTCGAAGCTCGAGTTGGGCGAGTACAACTTTGTTTGCGCGATGACCATTGCCGTTATCAAAGCGTCGCTGGTGTTCTGGTTTTTCATGGATCTGAGGCGTTCCAGCTCCATGACCAGGCTATTCGCCGGCGCGGGTATTTTTTGGCTGGCCATCATGTTGTTCTTTACCTTGAGCGACTACTTCAGCCGGGGCTGGCTGGGGCTCTCGAAGTGGTGGTGATGGATAGTCTGACGGTCATCGCCTCGGCGTGGCGCTGGAACCTGACCGGACTCGCGTGCTGCGTAGTCCTTCTCGCGCTGTATTTATCGCTCGCAGGCCTTCACCCGTCGCGCTCTCTCGCCTGGTATCTGTCGGGCGTATCGCTTCTCGCCGCAGTCGTCTGTTCTCCGTTGGATATTCTTGCCCGTCAGTATTTGTTAACTGCCGAAGCGGTCGAACAAATCCTCATCGCGCTAGTAGTCACTTATCTGCTTGTGAAAGGCCTGCCTGCTGGTGCCGTTCGCCGCCTACATGTTTCGTATCCACTCGCCTGGACTGCCGGCATGCTCGCGGTGCTGATCTGGTATTTTCCGCGCCTGCTCGATGCGGCTCTGACCAGCGAAGCCGCCCGCTGTCTGGAATACGCATCGCTGCTCGTTTGTGGCGCGGCGTTCTGGTACCCACTTCATGCTCCCCTGCGCGAACAACGCATTCCGCTGGCGCCTCACGCGCTTCTCTATCTCGCGGCCGCCACTGCCTGGTGCTCGCTGGCCGGTATCTTCGTCGCCTTTGGCCATACCGTGTCGAGCGCTCACTACATCAAAGCCGCCGACACGCTGCACATTGCCGATTCGCTCCTGAACGATTGGAGTTTCTCTCGCGAAACCGACCAGGAGACCGCCGGTCTGCTGTTCTGGATCGGTTCGGCCACCGTTTTACTGACGGAAGTCATGTTGGTTTACTATCGCTGGTACAACGCGCCGGAGGCGCCGCACTCTCGAAACCCAGCCATCATGCCAGGCGCCCAGGGGACACAGCTACGATAAATTTGATTGACGGAGTTCGGACGCGGGCTCGCTGTGTCCCCATCCGCGCCTCGAACCGCCGCCGGCCCGGTCACCAGACCTCCACGCGACAACGGAGATAATTCTCGGCCATCTCCCCGGTTCGTTATCATGGGGCGATGAATGATGCGACCACCTTATTGGAATTAATCCAAGCCGGCCCCGCGGAGCAGACGGCGCTGGTGTCGCCAGAAGCAGGCATCCGTGTTTCCTATGCGCAACTGCGGGACCAGGTGATCGACATGGCGGAGGCGCTGGCGGCGCTGGGAATTCGCGCCGGGGATCGCGTAGCGACGAGTTTGCCGAGCGGTTTGCCCGCCATCGTGAGTTTTCTGGCTGCGTCGATCGCCGGGACGGCCGCGCCGCTGAATCCGGCGTATCGCGAAGACGAAGTCAACTTCTACCTGGAGGACACCAACGCGAAGCTGCTGTTGTGTCCGCCCAATGGCGCCGAAGACGCCCGCAAAGCCGCCGCTGCTCGCGGCGTTCCGGTGTATTCACTGGTGATGGATGGCGCGGGCGTTGTCAGCATCGACGGCGCACCCGCGGGACTGAGCTTCAAGCCTCCCTTAGGAGATGACATAGCGCTTATTCTGCATACCAGCGGCAGCACGGGCCGCCCCAAGCGAGTGCCGATCGCGCATCGCAACATTGCCGCTTCCACGCGCAACATCGTCGCCCACTATGGCCTTTCGCCACACGACGTTTCGCTCTGCGTGATGCCGTTGTTTCACGTGCACGGTCTGGTGGCGTCGACGCTTTCCACGATGTTATCCGGCGGAACCGTCGTAGTTCCCGCGAAATTCAATCCGCTTTCCTTTTGGCGCGTGGCGCGGGATTCCGGCGCAACCTGGTATTCCGCCGTACCCACAATTCACAATCTGCTGCTGTCGCGCGCTGGCAATCAACGCCCGGCTGGGGCGGAGGGATTACGCTTTATCCGGTCTTGCAGCGCGTCATTGCCAGCCGAAATGATGGAGCGGATGGAGAGTGTCTTTGGCGTGCCGGTGCTCGAAGCCTACGGCATGACGGAAGCTTCGCACCAGATGAGTTCCAACCCGCAACCGCCTGCCGCGCGAAAGCCAGGCTCAGTTGGGCCGGGCACGGGCGTGAAGATCGGCATCATGGACGAGGCAGGAACGCTCCTCCCGCAAGGCGAGCGCGGTGAAGTGGTGATTCAAGGCCCCAACGTGGTTGCGGCCTACGAAAACAATCCGGAAGCGAATGCGAAGTCGTTCACCAATGGCTGGTTTCGCACCGGCGATCAGGGCTTCCTGGACGCCGACGCTTATCTCACTTTGACGGGCCGCATTAAGGAACTGATCAATCGCGGTGGCGAGAAGATCGGGCCGCGCGAGATCGATGAAGTGCTGCTAAGCCATCCCTCCGTGGCCGAAGCCGTGGCGTTTGGGTTTCCGCATCCGACGTGGGGAGAAGAAGTGGCGGCCGCGGTGGTTCTGCGGGGCACCGCCGGCGAGATAGGCGGCGAGGCCGCGCTGCTGGCGCACTGCAAGGAACGGCTGGCCGACTTCAAATGCCCGAAGAAGATCTACATCACGGATGCGATTCCGCGCACCGCCACGGGAAAAATCCAGCGCGGCGCGGTCGCCTCCAGTTTTGCAAAGGCGTAATATGCGTTTTTTGATCGCGGGCGCGGGTGCCATCGGCGGTTACGTTGGCGCCTGCCTGGCGCGCTCCGGCCAGGATGTCACACTGTTTGCACGCGGTCCGCATCTTGAAGCCATGCAGGCGAATGGGCTGCAGGTGCGCAGCGCCGAAGGCGATTTCGCGGTGCACCCGCGCGCTATCGGCGATCTGCAAGACGCGGGCCCAGTGGACGCCATCGTTCTCGGCGTGAAGGCTCATGCGCTGACGACGCTGGCGCCGCAACTCCCGCCCCTGCTCACTGGAGACACTTTCGTCGTGAGTACTCAAAATGGCATTCCATGGTGGTATGTGCCGCCGGACGGAAGGCCGTTGGAGTCCGTGGATCCGAATGGGACCATCGCGGCGTACATTCCGACGGAGCGCGTGGTTGCATCCCTTGTCTACTTGGGAACTGAAATCTCCGAGCCGGGCGTGATTCGCCATGACGAAGGCAATCGCATTTCTTTGGGTGAACCGGATGGCACGCGCTCGGAGCGATGCCGTTTGGTCGCCGAGTCGTTTATCGCAGCTGGCCTGCGGTGTCCAGTAACGACACGCATCCGGCAAGAGATTTGGGTCAAACTGCTTGGCAACGTAGCGTTCAACCCGATCAGCGCGCTCACTCGCGCGACGCTGGCGGAGATCGCGCGCGACCCGCTGGTGTGTCCCCTGGTTCGCAGTATCATGGCCGAAGCCGCTTGTGTCGCCAACCGCCTGGGAGTGGAACTGCCAGTGTCTATCGATCAAAGAATTGCCGGCGCGGAAAAGGTCGGCGAGCACAGGACGTCGATGCTTCAGGATGTGGACGCGGGCCGGCCGCTGGAGCTGGATCCGGTGGTTGGCGCAGTGGTGGAGCTTGGCGAACGGCTGGGAATTGAGATGCCTTACACCCGAACAATTTATGCTTGCGCGAAATTGCTGGACGCGACTCTAGCGGCCAGGAGGAAGAATTGAATCGTTGGATCCGGCTGAGCGCGGCCGTGGTGGCCATGGTCATGATCGGCAATCTGCAGTATGCCTGGACGCTCGTCGTCCAACCCATGATGTCCGCTACCGGCTGGAAGCTGTCGCAGGTGCAGTGGGGATTTTCGATCTTTATCGCGGTAATGACCTGGGCCATGCCGCTCTCCGGTTGGCTCATCGACCGGCTAGGGCCGAGGATGTTTCTCACGCTGGCGGGCATTCTGTGCGGCGGCGGATGGAGCTTGCTGGGACGCGCCGACAGCCTCCCTGCCTTGTATGCGCTATATGCGGTCGCGGGTCTCGGCAATTCGTTTGCCTATTGCTGCTGCACGGCGCTGGGCTTGAAGTGGTTTCCCGACAAGCGAGGTGTGGCGTCTGGATTGATCGCGGCGGGCTATGGCTCCGGCGCGGCGGTGTTCAATCCATTGTTCGGGAAACTGATTCACGATATGGGCTACCGGGATACTTTGCTGTTCACCGGAGTGATTCTGGGCGTGGTGATTGCGGTTGCCGGTCAGTTCCTGAAGTATCCGCCGTCGGGATTTGTGGCCGCTCCCCCGCCCGGTTTTCAGCCCATGATCCGGCGGCAGGCAGTGCAATTCAATTCGCTCGAGATGCTGCGCACGCCGCAGTTTTATGTTCTCTACGTCATGATGTTGATGGTCGGAATCGGCGGGTTGATGGCCACCGCGCAAGTAGCTCCAGTGGCGCGCAACTTCAAAGTAGGCGCGACGGCGCTGGCGGTCGCTTTGTCCCTGAACCCGCTAGGCAACGGACTCAGCCGGGTGGTCTGGGGATGGACGTCGGACCTCTTCGGGCGCGAGCGAACCATGGCGGTCGCGTTCGGATTGCAGGCTCTATTTCTTGCTTCTGTGGCGACGCTAGGACGGCGCGGTGACGTCTGGTTCGTGGTGACCATGGCGCTGGTGTTTCTCACTTGGGGCGAGTTGTATGTCCTGATGCCCGCGGCGCTGGCGGATATGTTCGGAGCGCGGCATGCCGCCTCGAACTACAGCTTCCTTTACAGCACCAAGGGCGTGGCTTCGATTCTCGGAGGCGGTTTAGCGGCGCTTTTGTTTGAGAGAACCGGAACCTGGAACTACGCATTCTATGTGAGCGCGGGTCTGGCCGCGTGCGCGTCACTGACAGCAGTGGGATTGAGGCGAATGCCTTTGCCGGGAAAGAAAGTGCGGATACCAGAAACTACGTCGGCTGTTGTCGCGGCGTCTGAGGTGGTTCCTTGACCCTCGCGGGAATCTCACGGATGCCCGGTGTTCTCTCCGAGGATGGCGGCGGTCTGGCGATCGGCCAGCGGAAACGCGCTGCTCGAAATCGGGAGCCGGTCGCCGGAGCTTGGCTCAAACAATCCCAGCCGGAACCTCAACGGGCGCTCCTTCGATGCAAAGAATAGTTTTTCTAACGACACATCGCCAGGTTTCCATTCGCGCGTCGGCGGATGCCCGCGTAGAATCTGATGATCCATTTGCCCGACGACTCTGCCGCTTCGATCCAAGACATGAATAAAGCACCAGTAGTCGCGCTCGACTGGCCGGAGGCTCTTCCAGCGGAGCCTGAGATCCAAGCCCTGCGCCGAATCGACGATCGAGCATCCGGTGAGCCCGATTCGATCCGCGAAAGTCACGTTGCACTGCTCGATTGGGCCCAGATCCGAGCTTTCAAACGCGGAATTTCGGGCTCCTCTGCCGAGCGCTTCATTCACAAACACGCGCGCCACTCCGCCATCGGGCAAGACGGGGGCGATCGCCAGTTCCCTGAAGCTCGCACTGGCCCTTACCTCCTGAATGGCGGTTTTTCCGAGTACGTTGAAATTCGGCGTATCGGCCTCGCCGCCGTCCTTGTATACGAAATAGGAAGTGGAGTTTACTCTCGAAATCAAGACTGAGGGATCGTTGTCATACGCCGTCGACGAGAATTCGAGTGGCAATCGGAGAGAGGTTGCGGCGAGCCCAAAGTTGTCAGCGTTGAACCGGACGCTGTCCGATCCAAGAAGCACCCGCTCCTTCTGGCCATAACCGACGCCGGAATCGCGAGCGATATCGAAGATAATTTCCCGCTGCGGCCATGAAGCACGGTCGTACCTGCGCGCGTAATCAAACCGCGGCTCTACCAACAACAAGCCCCCCAGTTCGAATTTGTACTTCCCCAGAATCCCAAACGAGCTTTGCAGCATGCTGAGAAGCGGAAGAAGAAGAACGGCGCAAACCATTGCCCACGCTTTGAGCCCTCGGCCCGCCGCAGCGAAATCGACCAGAATCGCCAGCCCGAGAGCAACCGCCGGAAACACCGGCGCGGCGTAGCGAAGATCCCGGTAGTGTCCGAACACGAGCAAAACGGCAGGTGAACCCCACAACGCGCAGAGCAGCATACCGCTTTTTGCGGCTGGCGCGAGCCGCCATGCAAATGGCGCCAGCACTGCAAGGAGGAAGAAATAGATAGCCGGTCCAGCATTAGCGGCGTTGACCAAATAGGTCGATAGATCGGCCCATGCCAAGACCTCGCCCGTCGCATATGCCTTGGCTGTGCTGGTTGAACCGGCGTTCAGCGCCGTTCGCAAAGCGGGCGCCAAATTTACCGAGTACCAGGGCAGCGCCACGATGGCGGCCGAGGCCACGAACGCGATCAGGGGTGCGGGTCTTAACGCTACCGCCCGGTATCGAATCCCAACATAGATTATCGGAACGGCTAAATAAAGCGGAAAGCTCATCTTCATCAGAAGTCCGAGGCCGCAAACTATGCCCAGGAGCGCCCACTGTGGCCACCGAGTCCCTTCATTGAAACCGGCAATCATACAAATGGCCACGGCGACTAGCGCAGTGAGGCCGTAGTCGGCCAGAAACCAGTGCGAGAGGCCATATAACATCGGCATTGTGCCGGCCACGAATACCGCAAGCAACCCGGCGCGGGTTCCGGCGTATTTTCCTCCGAGGTGGAAGAGCACGCCGAGCAGGACCAGCATAAAACCAAGGTTGACGGCGTAAGCTGCACGAATACGCCGTCCGGCAATCCAATACGCGGGCACGGGAAGCGCGGCAATCAGGGGCGGCTTGGTCTTCATTCCGTGCAGAAACTGGTGTATGAAACCGTACACTCCACCGTCGGCGAACGCATCGTAGAGTAGGAGGCTGTTCTTCAAATAAAACGCATCGTCCCAGCTCGGAGGAGTTCGATCCAAGCCTACCCAGATACACGTCGCGCCGACGAAAAACAGGATCAAACCGAGCAGAATCAGGCGCTGGACCGGTTGTGCCAAGCCCTCATTGTAGACGGCTTTGCCGGTAGTTTGTCTAGCTCGCGCCCGAGCGTTGGCGCGGATGAAGCGACAAGGCACTTTAGCACAGGCTCAAGCCTGTGCCACGAGGCAGCCGAGGTGGCACGGACTTCAGTCTGTGCAGAAAACGTAGAAACTTGTCGCTAGGTACGCTGGCCAATCGATCC
>DATFZA010000033.1:0-4258 GCA_035314765.1 Bryobacteraceae bacterium | reverse complement strand
ATCGACCTCCCGGCCAAGCCTTATTCAATGCAGCCGCCAAGTCGTTTATCGGTTCAGTTGTGAGGATTACTATATAAACCTCTCAATGCCGGTGAGGTATGGCCGGCAATTTGAGGTGGTAGTAGAAGCGAAGCGCTGGTGGATCGATTCAAACGCTGCGGGGCAGCCTGGGCTCACCGCGCGACCGGATCGCGGCACGCTTCCCCGGCGCGAGCACACGCGCGATAAGCCCGGCGCGAAGTTCTTGCTCAGCATAGCGTCAGAAGTACTTGCGCATCCGCTCCGTTGAAGACGCATTCCAAATTCCCGATGCTGCGAGACCGCCCGACGGCGTCTTCATCCCTATGGGACGCCACAGGCCCATGGTCACCCCCTCACGGCCGCGGTTCTGTTACGGAACCGCGCGCGTCAGCAAGCGGCCACTCGCTAGTACTTTTGACGCCATGTTTAGTCTGTCTAGGTTCCTTGCGTGTAGCGGAGCCGCGAGTTCCCCGCGCAATCCGACGCCTGCCAACTCCCGCTCACTTGATCCCGAAACGCGCCGCAATGAATTCCGCGGTGTCCTTTTGCCGGAAGTAGACCGTGTGATGCACTTGATCGTTTATTCCGAAATCCAGTATTCGGCCGGAGGGAATATCCAGCGCAGCCGGGGGACGCGCCAGCGTGGTCATGGATGCCGTATCCACGACCAGGTCGTTCTCGCCCTCGAACACTAAGTCGGCGCCCGCCTCTTTTATGCGGTCTCCGATGTTGACGAAGAAATTCCAGAACCGCCAGCCCGGCTTGGTGGTTTGAAAGCTGCTGCGCACGGCGTAATACTCTATCTTTCGGGAACTCGCCTGATTCAGTCTTTCGAGTTCATTATTGTTGCTGGTCTGGGACTGCGCGCAAAGGCCGGGAATCATGGCCAAAGCGGCATCGAGCACCGGCGTCTTGGCCGCAAACGACGTCAGGGAACTGATCACCTTCAGAATTCCGGTGACGGCTGCCAGGAAAGGAAAACCACCCGCGGCCATGCCCGCTGTCGTTTCGATGGCATGCGCGACGTTGGTCAGGAAATCGAGACCCGACTTTAATTTGTCGGGCGCCGCCAGGCTCGTGCCATAGAGCGGAGCGCCGGCCAGAATCGCGCGCGTGTCTCCCCGGGCGCGGCTGTCGAAAGCCTCCAGCCACCAACGCGTGACCAGGCCTCCGCGGCTGTGACAGATCACGTCGATGTCGGCCTTCGAGTCCTGGAACAAACGCGCCAGGTCCATGGCGTTCAGAACCGGGCTTAACGCAATGGTCGAATGATCGAAGCCCAGGACTTGATCGTAATGCTTCTCCATGCGGTCGAGCAGCGCGCCGCCCTCCGGCGTTACGCGCAGTTCCGAGAGATAATTCGCGATATTGCTGAAGGTGCCGTGAATGAAAATGAGAATGCGGCCGGTCTTGCGCGGACGCGCGGGCGCCGCGCTCCAAGTCCCGTTCTGCAACTCGCGAAGACCATTTTCGGGATGCCGCAAGTCGCAGAAAGGCGTTAGGTCGCGGTCGAAATGCTCTAAGAATGCGCCCACCGCCGAGGGCTCCAGGCGCTCGAAATTGATGGGGGCGACGATTCTACCGGTAACCAGCGGACCGGCGCGAAAGGCCCGCCTGCGGCTGGGAGCGGCGAAACCGTAGCCGGGCTCCCAATGAAGCACTCCATCGGTTTCCGTCAAGGTGAAAGCGACGCGCGGATCCTCCGCCGGCACTCCGCGGCGGCGGCGCAACTCCGGCACCGTAACGTCTTTACCGTGGTACACGTCGGGAGCATAAACTTTCACGCGCTCGCCCTCGGCGTACAAGCGGCGGCGCAGACCTTCGTAAACATCCGGCGGAGTTGCGTGGCTGTCCATGTGTTCAGCCTCGCGTCACCGGGAGCGGCGTCACTCCTTTATCGCGAGCGCCCTTCACGTCGATCATGGCTTCGAACTCCTTCCGGCTTCGGAGGTTCTCCACGCCGGCGTCGCGGGAGTCCCAGTAGCCCTTGTGTTGCGTCAGCCACACCGTCTCGATCGGCGCCAGATCTCCGGCCCGCAGGAGTTGTAACACCTCGTCGTAACTCTGCTCCAGCTCGAGCCAGGGGTAAGGCGACGGAGGCTTCGAAGTTTGCTCCGCTCCGGCTGGCTGGGTGCGCACTTGAACGAACCGTTGCCGCCCTTCCTCGCTGCGCCAGTATCCCGGAAACGCGTGTCCTTTCAACAGAAACAACACCGGATAAATTCCGACATATTCCAGACAGGCGGCCAGCAGCAGCGCCAGATCGATGCAGGTGCCGCGCTTGCCGTCAATCACATCCGACGGCGATCGCAGCCGCTGCGATGCGTCCGTAAACGCGGGCGGCGGGTTGATGTAGCTGAGCGAAAAATCGTGCGACAGCGCACTCCAGATGGCCCACACCTGAAGATCGACGGCCTCGAAATTATGCCCCTGCTCGTCCACGCTTTGATATCCATCGAAGCCGGCGTCCGGATCGTCCGTCAAGGTCATCAGGTGCCGCTGGGAGGCGTCGATCACCCGCAGCACCGCCGGATCGCGCGGCAGGATAAAGGACGGGAGAAACGCGTTCAACTCCAACTCGTCCAGCCACTCGTCGATCGCTAACAATCGCACCGGGTAGGTTCTTTCGAGCAAATCCGTCTGCCCGGCCGAGGCCCGCACAAAAAGCACGCTCTGGATACTCTCTCGCAGCGAACGGAACAGCGCGGAAGTCAGCGGAATGCGGATGTCGTCCTTCAGCTCCTTGAGCGTGCCGGCCTCGAGATCCAGCATCGAGCGGAAGGGGAAATTCTGTTCTCCGGCGCACAGCTCGATGTGCAAGCGCAGACCGCGCATGGGCTCCAGTTGCTGATTCAGGTTACGCAGGCAGAACCTTTTGAACAGGCTCTGGGAATTGTGCAGCAGGGAATAATTGACCGAAGTGGCCGGCAAGATGTCCGCATTGAGGTCGCGGGCGAAGTCGATGCCGCCGCCCGGCCCGGTGCCGGTCCCGGTGCCTTCGCGCCGCTTCGCACTCACCTGCGCCAAATCCTCGCGGATGGAGGTTCGCTGTGGCGCTTCGAGCAGCGGGACGCTGCTCCAGAGCACCATTCCCGCCCCGGTCTTTGAATTCCCCACATCGGTACTGCGCAGAGCGACACGAAAGGCGCGGAGGAGGTCCCAATCCAGCTCCCGCCAAGCCCGGTAGAAACGAGTGAAGAACTCCTCCGCCACCAGGTCGTCAATCTCATCCTGCAGGCCGATGGCGGCCTGCGCTCCTCCGGCCACGATGAGAGCCGCGGTGCGCGCGGCCGAATAGTAGAAATTGCACGAAACCAGGATGGGTTTCTTTGCGGACGCCGCATTCACCGCCCCCGCCAACTCCGCGGCCGCCACCGGCGCGGCCGACCCGTCCGCGGCCGCCATGAAGTACCCGTCGACGATCCTCTCGCTGCGGGCCTCATTTACATTCAGCAGCCGATTTCCCTGGTGCAGGTCGATTCCGGTGAGGTGCAGTATGTCGGGAGAGTGCGTCCGGATCGTCTCGGTCAGCATGTTCAGCGTCGGAGTCTGGAGGGGCGGGGCAGCGGGCTTGAGTCCCAGGTTCGATTGCACCAGAGCCAGTTCGGAGGTGAAGTCGTATTCGGTCGAGACCAGCCGCCCTGGCAGGCTGGCCACGACCATCAATGAACTGGGCGCGTCATTGAATGGCGGCGCGGCGGACGGCTCCGCGGCAACCACGCGCGACAGCCGCCGGACTACCACCATGGGCTGCCCCCCGCGATACGGCGCTGTCGCCGTGCTCAACAGAAATTCCCAGGGGAGAATCCGGGCTTCCCAGCCCTGCGTTTCTTCAGTGAAGGGGACTTCAATCTCAATCGTGTCGCCACCCGATAGTTCTTTCAGCTCTGTTGCGCCCAGACCCAGAGACTCCAGGTCCGCTACGGCTGCCTTTCGGACCCCTTCCAGCGCGTCTTGATCCGCGGCCCAGCGCACGCGGTTCCGTACCACGTTGGCCCAGTACATGGCCATCTGCTTCAGTTTTGGCGTCCGCAGGAGTGCGAAAGCGACGCCGCCCGGACCGAGCACGCGAACGGGCTTGTCCTCCGGCGGCGGAGCAGAACCGTCGTCAGACACGCGCGAAGCCGCGGCTGCCTCGGGCTCTTTCTTGGGCGCCCGCTTTTTCGCCGGGCCTATCTTTTTGGCGATCACGATTTATCAAATACTACACCAAATATTGATGAGCGAAGACCGCGCA
>DATFZA010000032.1:0-4041 GCA_035314765.1 Bryobacteraceae bacterium | reverse complement strand
GCGCCTCGCTCGACCAGGCCAACTATTGCATCAAGTGCCACAACCAAGGCAAAGATAGCTGTTCGACTGGCCTCAAAGAGAAAGCTGGAAACTTCAAGCTGACGGTCTTCGGCGTGACCCTGGCGGGGTGTCCGCTGGACGAAAAAATCTCCGAGATGAACCTGGTCAAGCAGGACGGGTATTCTATTGGGGGCCTGGCGATTGCCGTGATCGACAACCCGATGTGCGCCGCGACCGGTCACCGCATCTGCAACGATTGCATGAAATCCTGCGTGTTTCAGAAGCAGGACCCAGTGGACATTCCGCAAGTGGAAACGCGCACTTTGAAAGATGTGCTCGATCTACCCTGGGGTTTTGAGATCTACAGCCTGCTGACGCGCTGGAATCCGCTGAATCTCGACCGCCCGCTGCCGAAACCGCCCACCGGCTACAAAGTTCTGGTGGTAGGTTTGGGGCCCGCTGGATTCACTCTGGCGCATCACTTGATGAACGACGGGCATACCGTGGCCGCCGTCGATGGTCTCAAAATTGAACCTCTCGAGGCGGAGATTTCAGGCGTCACGCCGCTCGGCGAGCGCGCTCCGTTTCGCCCGATTCGCGAAGTGGACGATCTGTTTGAATCGCTCAATGACCGCGTCATGGCAGGTTTTGGCGGGGTCGCCGAGTACGGCATCACGGCCCGCTGGAACAAGAACTATCTGAAAGTAATCCGTCTGCTGCTGGAACGGCGCGAGCAATTTTCCATGTTCGGCGGCGTGCGCTTTGGCGGGACGCTGACGGTGGACAGCGCTTTCGAGCTAGGTTTCGATCACATTGCTTTGTGCGCCGGGGCCGGGAAGCCGACCGTAGTTCCGATGAAAAATGGCCTGGTGAACGGAGTGCGCCAGGCCTCGGATTTCCTCATGGCGCTGCAACTCACCGGCGCGGCTAAGGAGTGCTCCATCGCCAATCTGCAAATCCGCATGCCGGTGGTCGTCATTGGCGGCGGTCTCACGGCCATCGATACGGCCACGGAATCCATGGCCTATTACGTCGTGCAAGTGGAGAAATTCCTGCACCGCTATGAAGCGTTGGTGAAGGAGCGTGGCGAAGCGGAAGTGCGCTCCGATTGGACGCCGGCGGAAAAAGAATACGCCGACCAATTCTTAGCCCACGGCTGCGAAATTCGCCAGGAACGCGCCGCCGCCGCCCGGGAAGGCCGCGATCCCGATCTCATCAGCCTCTTGCACTCCTGGGGCGGCGTGACCATGGCTTACCGCCGCCGCATGATCGATTCCCCCAGCTACACCCTGAATCACGAGGAGATCGACAAAGCGCTGGAGGAGGGCATTCATTTCGCCGAGTGCCTTACGCCGCGCGAGGTGGAATTGGATCGGCACGGCAATGCCGCCGGGCTCATCCTTTCCCGGCAATGTCGCGATTCCGCCAGCGGAAAAATGACGGACACCGGCGAGCTGGTCCGCCTGCCAGCCGGCTCTATCCTCGTGGCTGCCGGAACGCAACCAAATACCGTGCTGGCGCGCGAGGACTCTCACAACGTGTTCCTCGACGGCCGCTGGTTCCAAACGGTGGACGAAGAGGGCAACCTGGTCAAGCCGGAACGGCTAGCCAAGCCCAGCCAGGCGCATGTGCTGATGTCGCTGCGTCCGGATGGCCGCGCCATCAGCTTTTTCGGCGACCTGCATCCGTCCTACAACGGCAATGTGGTCAAGGCCATGGCCAGCGCCAAGCAGGGTTATCCGGTGGTTTCCCGTTGCTTGCAGCGGCGCCAGCCCACGCCGGCCGATCTCGGACGTGTATTAAACGAGGGCTTGCGCGCGGTAGTGCATGAGGTGGTGCGTCTCACTCCTACCATTGTGGAGGTTGTGGTCAAAGCGCCTTTTGCCGCGCGTGAATTCAAGCCTGGCCAATTCTATCGGCTGCAAAATTTCGAGTCCCTGGCGCCGCAAGCCAATGGAACCATCCTCGCCATGGAAGGACTGGCGCTGACTGGCGCCGCCGTCGATCGCGAAAATGGTCTGCTGTCCACCATTGTTCTGGAGATGGGCGGATCGTCCGACCTTTGCGCTCTGCTCAAACCCGGCGAACCGGTGATCCTCATGGGCCCCACCGGGACAGCCACCGAAACGCCATCCGGGGAAACCGTCCTGATGGCTGGTGGCGGACTCGGCAACGCGGTTCTCTTCTCCATCGGCCAGCAAATCCGCCGCTCGGGTTCACGCGCCATTTATTTTGCCGGCTATAAGAAGATCATCGACCGTTACAAGATCGACGAGATCGAGGACGCGGCCGACCTGGTGATCTGGTGCTGCGATGAAGCGCCCGGGTTCGAGCCCCGGCGTCCGCAAGACAAAGCCTTCGTCGGAAATATCGTCGAAGCGATGCTGGCTTACGCGCGAGGCGATTTAGGCCTTCCCGCGATTCCGCTCCGCGAAGTCGATCGGGTGATCGCCATCGGGTCGGATGGCATGATGGCCGCGGTCGCGCATGCCCGCCACGGCGTTTTGCGGCCCTATTTGAAACCGGAACATGCCGCCATCGGAAGCATCAACTCACCGATGCAATGCATGCTGAAAGAGATCTGCGCCCAGTGCCTGCAAGTGCACAAGAATCCAACCACGGGTCAGGAGACCACGGTCTTCTCTTGCTTCAATCAGGACCAACCGCTGGACCACGTGGATTGGAACAACCTGCGTTCGCGGCTGGGCCAGAACTCAGTTCAGGAAAAGCTCACCAAACGCTGGGTAGACCATTGCCTACGGCAGCTCGGCGTGCGTGAAGAGCTGGTCGCCCAATAACGCATCGTTGAAGACGGGCGGGCGCAGCAAAGAGGCAGCGGACCAGCGAAGACGCAACGGACGGACCAGCGGATGGACCAGCGGACGGACCAGCGGACGGGGACATTGCGGCCTCGGGTCCGCACTCCTTCGTTCTGAACTATCGTAGCGGTGTCCCCTGGCGCCCGGCAGCGCTCGCCGCGCCGTCATGAGGTTCGGGTGGACGCAGCGAATGGGCGAATGAGGACATTGGAGCGAACGGGGACATTGCGGCCTCGGGTCCGCACTCCTTCGTTCTGAACTACCGCAGCAGTGTCCCCTGGCGCCCGGCAGCGCTCGCCGCGCCGTCATGAGGTTCGGGTGGACGCAGCGAATGGGGGAATGAGGACATTGGAGCGAATGGGGACATTGCGGCCTCGAGTCCGCACTCCTTCGTTCTGAACTACCGTAGCGGTGTCCCCTGGCGCCCGGCGAAGGGGTTATCTCGGCACTCCAGTCAGCGCCTCGCCGCAGCGAATGGGGAGACTACCATAGCACCGTCCCCTGGCGCCTCGGCAAAGGGCTAGATCGGCAGCAACTCCAGCGCCGCCTGCAATTCGCTCTGGGTGTGGAGATCGCCCGTGCGCCCGGTCACCTCGATCCCCTTTTCATAGAATTCGCGCGCCTCTTCAACGCGCCCTAATTTCTCCAGCGCTTGGCCGCCGTGAAAGTAAGCGGCCGCATAATTCGGATTAGCAGCCAATAGCGCCCGGTACTCCGTCACTGCCAATTCCAGGTCGCCCAAATTAGCGTACTCCATCGCCAACCCGTAACGCGCAAAGGAGTCTTGCGGATTCTGCGCCAGCATCGCTTGAAGAGTTTCTCGTCGGCTCATGCACTACCCTCGTGAACTATAATGCTACGATACGCGTGTGGCGTGCCCGTTCTTTTATCCGCTCGAAGCAATGGCAGCGGGCAACTGGACCAACCAGCCGCGCGTTCCGTTAGGCGATCTTCACCACGGCGAATGCCGCGCGCAAGCCACCGCCTTTCGCCCGGAGGCGGAACAACTCACCAAACACTGCAACGTCGGCTACACCAGGAGTGAGTGCCCACGTTTTCCGCAGGAGGCGGAAGCCGATGCGTTTCGCTTCAATCTGGCCGCGGACCAGGGAAGCCGGCTGGAGATTCGCTACATCGTGGAAAAATCGTGCTGGCCTCTGCGTCATGGCGCTCTGGAGATCGGTCTCGAAACTGCCGGCGGCGGCGATATTTTGCTTCGGCA
>DATFZA010000031.1:0-7563 GCA_035314765.1 Bryobacteraceae bacterium | reverse complement strand
AGATGCTGCAGGACATGATGATGGCGGCTTTCAACGAAGCCGGCAAAAAAGTGGACGACGAAGCATCGCAGAAAATGGGCGGCATGCTGGGTGGAATGGGTCTGCCGCCAGGTTTGTTTTAAGCCGGATGCCGGACTTCGCCGAACCGCTCGCGCGGCTGATCCAGGAATTCAAGCGCCTGCCTGGCATCGGCCAGAAATCGGCGCAGCGGCTGGCGTTTCATGTTCTGCGGACTCCGCGCGAAGACGCCGAGCGGCTTTCCCAGGCAGTGCTCGACGTAAAGGATAAGCTGGGAATCTGCGCCGTCTGCAACAACATCAGCGACGGCGAAATCTGCAACTACTGCCGCGATCCCCACCGCGACCGGTCAGTGATTTGCGTGGTCGAAGAACCGCACAACATCCTGCCGATCGAAACCACGCGCCAGTTTTCGGGTCTGTATCACGTGTTGCATGGGACGATTTCGCCGTTGCGGGGCATCGGACCCGAGCAACTGAGGGTGCAAAGCCTGATGGAACGTCTGCACTCGGATGAGGTAAAGGAAGTGATTCTCGCGACCAATCCGACGGTGGAGGGCGAAGCGACGGCGGTTTACCTCTCGCGGTTGCTGAAGCCTCTGGGAATCAGCACCACGCGCATCGCCATGGGAATTCCCGTGGGCAGCGATCTGGAATTCGCCGATGAAGTGACGATGACGAAGTCGCTGGAAAACCGGCGCGAGATGTAGCGTGAAACTGCCTATTTTCTTTGCCGTCGCGGCCTGTCTTCTGGCAGCGGACGCGACCATCCGGTACGCAACCGTCGACAAAGCCATCATCCAAGTGCGTCTGGCCGCTGCCGCCAAAGACAACAGGGCTCGCTTAGTCAAGCTCTACCTTTTTTTTGAGCAGTCCGGCTGCGCTGGCGACAATCTCAAAGAGCTTCTGGTAGAGCATTCTAAGCTACCGAACCTCGCCTGCACTCTGCCCGTGTCGTCGAGCCAGATCATCCTGGTGGGCGCCCACTTCGATCACGTGTCATCGGGCGACGGCGTCATCGATAACTGGAGTGGCGCCGCTCTGCTCCCCAGCCTCTACCAAAGCCTGGCGAAACATCCCCGGCGGCACACGTTTCTATTCGTCGGCTTTACCGACGAGGAGAAGGGACTAATCGGATCGCGCGATTATGTCGAGCACCTGGACAAAGTGGAACGCCAGCAAATATCGGCGATGATCAACATTGATTCGGTCGGTACTGGTCCCACCAAACTGGAATTAGATCGTGGCAGCCGGCCACTCGTCAATGCCCTGGCGATCGTTGCGCAAACATTTCAGCTTCCCTTGGGGGTCGCAAACGTACATACCGTCGGCCGCTCAGACTCTGATTCATTTCAGGATTACAAGATACCCACGATCAACATCCACTCTTTGACAGCGAAGACATTTCCGCTGCTGCACACCCGGCACGACGTCATGGCTGCCATCAGCCAGGACGATTACTTCGACACCTATCGGCTGGTTGCCGCCTACCTTGCCTACTTAGACGAAGTCCTGGACAAAACCGATTAACGCGGCGTCGACTCAATCCGCATCACGAAGTAAGTGGTGGTCCCGTCCAGCTCATTGAACCGGTGAACACCAGGCAGGATAACCGCGGCGTCGCGGGGACCCGATGTAGCCTTAGCTTAGTTGTTGCGGAGCGAGCTGCGCACACGGATGCCCAGCGCGCGAGTCTCCGCTTGCTCCGCCCCGGCATAATCTTCCATTTTGCGAAGCAATTGGGCGTAGTTCTCTAGCGTAGCGGCAAACTCGGGGCTGAGTGCGGCTGGGGCCGCATCCCATATGCGGATTGCTTCGCTATAGCAACGTTGCGCATCGGGGTAACGCTTCTCGGCCAAATATACGCCGGCAAGATTGCGGTACACGGGTGCCAGCGAGGCGTCGACGCGCGGACCGGTCTTTTTCTTAATCTCGATGGCCTTCTGGAATTGCGCTTCCGCGGCTGCGTAATCATGGCGTCCGAAGGAAACGTAGCCCATATTGTTCAGCACCGAACTCAGCAGAGGGTGGGTGGAGTCGGTTTCTTTCTCGAGAATGCGCAGACAACGCTTATTCAGATTGTCCGCATCGTCGTATCGCTTCTGCGAAGCTTTGAGAACCGCCAGGTTGGTCAGAGCCGAAGCGACATCCAGATGATTTGGCCCGTTCGCCTTCTCCAAGAGGTCCACCGCCCGCGTCAGCAACGGCTCGGCTCTCTTGATATCACCCTCAGCAAAATAGAGACGCCCGAGGTTGTTGAGCATCGGACCAAGCCTTAGGTATTCAGGGCCGAACTTGGCCTGCAGAATGCCGATGGATTGCTCAAAGAGCGCTCGCGCTTCGCTTCTTCTGTCGAGGGCAGCACAGACTCCACCCAAGTTGTTCAGAACGTCGGCGACTTCTGCGCTCGACGCGCCAAAGTGCTTTTGTTCCAACTCCAGCGCCTGCCGCAGCAGCGGCTCGGCTTCCGCCAGGTTTCCTTGCGCCTTCAGCAGCTCGCCCAGATTGTTCAACGTTAGCGCACGGTTCGCTTCGCCGGGCTGGCCGCACTGATCCTCAAGGACGAGCGCCTGCCGGTAACTCTCGGCGGCTTCGGAATAGCGTTCTTGGTTGCGGTATAGCAATCCCAGATTGCTGAAGATACATGATCTGATCCGCTCGTTTCGGGGAAGCTGACGGGCAAGGACGAGCGCGCGCTGGAGGTGGCGTTCCGCGGCGCCGGAAAGGCCCTGCGCCCGCTCGACGTTTCCCAGATTATTCAGTACGGCCGCCAGTTCCGGAGAGTCCGGGCCCAAAGCCGTTTCGCCGATCTGGAGTGCGCGCACGTACATGCGGCCAGCTTCTGCCTTGTCGCCCGTTCGCTCCAGCACCGCGCCAAGATTGTTCAGCGAAGCAGAGAGATTTTGCTGTTCGCCTGGAAGATTTTCAAAAATCGCGATGGCGCGGCGCAGCACAGCGTTCAAATCTGACACGCGGTTTTGGACCGAATAGACGCCCGCCAGCTTAAGAAGGATGGCGCCCTCCGTGAGAGAGCGGGCGGATTGCGGAGTGAGCTTTTTCTCGATGGCCAGCAGACTGGCCTCGGCCTCGGAGTATTCGCCGCGGCTTGCGGCGTCCGAAGCAGCGTTGATTTCCGACGGCAGGTCCGGCCCAGCACAAATCAGGGATGTCAACAAGAGGATGGAAAAAAACGGGCGTAAGGGGGTACGCCCGAGCTTCATCAAACTGAGACACATGATCCTCCTGATCGAATGGATCCAAATAGCCGCGCAATTTTGGGGAACAATTGTGCGCTCTTGGGATGTCCGATTACACTGCGAGGAGCACATAGCTGAAACTACAGCGGTCCATCAAAACGTGAAATGCCTTTGGGGCGGAAGCGGCGGGCAACGTGGTCAAAGGGATCTTGGGTCAAAGGGATCTTGGGTCAAAGGGATCTTGGGCCAAAGGGATCTTAGAATCGCTTATTCAGCACCTCTCGCGCCGACAGGCTCCCGCAGACGCGAGGGCAGCGAACGGTTTGTCTAAATACGACCATTCAAGTCCTATATTTCCCCATTAGCATCAGGCTGCAAACCGTTTGCTTGTAATCTGATGAAAAATTCACAAGATCAGCTTATGCTTGACAATAGATGCAAGTCAGTTGCAGACTATTGCTAATGCTTTCGCCCGCTTGGACATTGCTCGCCGGCGAGGGCCCCTTCTTTGTTACTTACACTCACCAGATGGAAGAACCAGGCAATCTGGAGATCTCCATCAAGAACACCACAGGCAAACCCGCTAACGGCAATCGATTCCTGGGGATCACAACCGAATTCGAGTACGGGGTCAAGGCGTGGTGGACCACGGAAGTGTACGTGGAAGGACAAACCACTAGCGGCGACAGCACTCTCTTCACCGGTTTCCGTTGGGAGAATCGCTTCCGCGTGCTCGAACGCGAGCACTGGATCAATCCGGTGCTCTATCTGGAGTTCGAAGACACCAATGCGGCCGACCGGAGTCTGCTCGAAGTAGTGGGTTTCGATCGTCAGGACGATTTAACAGGCCCCAACGCCATAGCGAGGCGGGAGAAGGATCGGGAGATAGAAGCGAAGCTCATTCTCAGCAGCCATGTCAAAGGTTGGACCATCGCCGAGAACTTCATTGCCGAAAAGAATGTGCGCCACGCGCCGTACGAGTTCGGGTACGCGGTGGGAGCCAGCCGGCCGCTCGCTTTGGCCGCCCGGCCAGAAGATTGCAGATTTTGTCCTGAAAACTTTCAAGCGGGGCTGGAACTGTACGGCGGTCTGGGAACACACCAGAGTTTCGGACTGAGCGGTACGTCCCACTATCTGGCGCCGACACTGGCGTGGTCGCTTCCCGATGGCCCCACGTTCACGGTGTCGCCCGGATTCGGGCTCACCGGCCAAAGCGCCGGATTCCTGCTGCGCTTCGGGGTTTCGTACGAGATCGCCCAGTTTGGCCGGTTGTGGAGGAAGAGATCGTGAGCAGGTTGAAGGTAGCCAGTTGCTTTCTGGCGATGACCGCGATCGAACTGCCAGCCGCTCACAAGCCGCCGCTGCAACGGGCGCCGATCGAGGCAATGAGCCGGGCGAATCCTTTTGAAGCGCGGCCTCCGCAAGAGCAATCAGCGGCGGATCAGGCCGGCCACAAGCTGTTCGAGAGGGAATGTTCTGGGTGTCATGGGAAACAGGCGCAGGGCTCGGCGTGGGCGCCGGCGCTGGCTTCACCGGTGGTGAAGCAGGCCCCGGCCGGCGCAATTTTCTGGGTGCTGCGCAACGGGTCCTTGCGGAGCGGCATGCCTTCTTTCGCCCATCTGCCGGAACCACAACGCTGGCAGATTGTGACGTACCTGAAAAATTTGAAGTAGCATGCGGGACCCGGCGCCGCTGCGGGTATGAACTGGGAATGAGAAGACCAAGCGGAGGGCAGTGAAGACGCTGGCTGGAATGGGAATCTCCGTGTCCGACGCTGTACCATACTGCTGGCTCATGTGGCTGCGGAGAAGGCGCTGCCATTTGATGTGAAAGCCGGGAACGCCACAACAGTGAAGGCGATGCGCGCTGCTGATAAAGGTAAGGGAAAGCGTTTGAATTCCACGACGCGCGCGAATCAAAGACCTGGGCATCTGAACCGGCGCGGAATCCGTAAGGGGGGCCCAATTCCGCCGCGATGTGAAGCTGCGGAAGCGTGGTAAGGATATGGCGAAGTTGCGCGTGGTAATCGAGCGAACGCATCCGGATCTGTTCTGAGGGACACGATTGGCTTCGCCCGGCTCTTCTGGGACGGACCGGGTGCACAAAGTGGTCAAACGGAATGCTTCGCCGGACGTCAGAAGAGGGAGCGCACTCCCATGGCAACAACCTCCGCGCCGGTTCACCCCGAAAGAGGCATGTTTCACCCCTGGGTAACCAACGTTGCCGTCGAAAGTCTGCCAAACTTCGGGTGGGGCGAAAAATTGCGGAATCAGGGGCCAAACCGCGGGCCAAGTGAGCTGGGGAGAAACGGACTGCGAGCCCGCCTGCATTTGGCGTTCCTACTGTGTGGCGCCTTCTCGGTTCTGGCGGTATATAGCGCGATTCTAGTTCACGTCCAGGGCGCTAAAGCGCCGAAACCCATAAGCTGGCCCGGTGCGATCCGTTCCGAGTTCACATACTGTTATCTCGCGCTCGCGCTTTCGCCCCTGGTTGTGACCATCAAGCGGCGCTATCCTTTGGGGCGCAAGAAGTGGATGCGGAATCTGAGCGTCCACCTGCTGGCGATGCTGGCGTTCTCCTTTGTCACTAAGGGCGTCTGGGACTTTGTCGCGGGGCCGGAGACCAACTATGCCCACACCACATTTACGTTCGAAAAGATGTTCCGCTCGGTTTTCGGTTATTCGGATTTCGGCTGCCTTTTGTACTGGCTGATTGTGCTGATCGCGCTATCGGTGGATCTCTACGGCCGCTACGAACTGGAGGCCGTGCATGCGGCCCATCTGCAAACTCAACTGGCGCAGGCGCAAGTGCAATCGTTGAAAATGCAACTGCACCCGCATTTTCTTTTCAACACGCTGAATAGCATCTCGGCCCTGGTGCGGGATCATCCGGAAACGGCGGAGACCATGATCGCGCGCTTGAGCGATCTGTTGCGGCGGGCTCTCGATAGCGCCAGTACGCAGGAGATCACGCTACGCCAGGAACTGGAATTTCTACAGCTCTATCTCGAAATCGAACAGGCCCGGTTTGAAGAGCGGCTCAAAGTTCACTTCACCATCGATCCGGCCGCATTGGAAGCGCTGGTGCCAAACATGATTTTGCAACCGTTGGTGGAAAACGCGATCCGTCATGGAATCGCCAACAAAGTGGAGAACGGAGAAGTCACCATCTCGGCCAAAAAGCGCGGCGGCGATCTCCTGCTCAAAGTGGCCGACAATGGCGTGGGACTGTCGCCTTCCGGGGTGCTCAGCATTAAGCAAGGCGTGGGGCTGGCAAGCACGAAAGGCCGGCTGGAGCGCCTCTATGGCGTGGGACAGGCGTTGCATTTGGAAGCGCCGGACACCGGCGGCTTTGTCGCGCGGATCGTGGTGCCGTTCATGACCGTGAGCGCGGGGAGGACAAATGGACAAGATCAGAACCCTGATCGTTGACGACGAGCGTCTGTCTCGCAAGCGCATCCGCGATCTACTTTTCGAAGAAGCCGACTGCGACCTAATCGGCGAATGCTCGAATGGGATCGAAGCGATTGAAGTGATTCGCCGGGAGAAGCCGGATCTGCTTTTTCTCGATGTGCAGATGCCGCAGTTGGACGGGTTCCAGGTGCTGGAAGCCGTGTCCGGCCTGAACACTCCGGCCGTCGTCTTTGTTACGGCTTATGACGAATACGCGGTGCGCGCGTTCGAAGTGCACGCTCTCGATTATCTGCTGAAGCCGTTTGACCGGGAGCGTTTTCAAAACGCGTTGCTGCGCGCGCGGGCTCATTTGACGCGGATGCAGGAGGGCGGCTTGAACGAGCGTTTGGTGGCGCTGCTCGAAGGGTTGAGCCACCGGCGCAAGCCGCTGGACCGCATTGCGATCAAGACCGGCGGCCATGTTGTATTCGTGCGGACGCAGAATATCGACTGGGTAGAGGCAGCGGACAACTATGTCTGCCTGCACTGCGGCGCAGAAACTCATCCCATGCGCGAAACCATGAATGCCCTCGAAGCAAAGCTGGATAACGGGCGCTTCATCCGCATCCATCGCTCCACCATCGTGAATATGGACCGCATTAAAGAACTGCAGCCGTGGTTCCGGGGAGACTACCTGGTGATTCTGCACGACGGCACACAATTGACGCTCAGCCGCAACTATCGCGACCGGCTGAAGGATACGCTGCTGAAGGCGCTCTGAGCGCAGGCGGGGGGACATTCGCTCTGCGGGGGTTCGGCCACCAGCGAAACCGGGACCACCACCCGAACGGGACCACCACCCGAACGGGACCACCACCCGAACGGAACCACCACCCGAACGGAACCACCACGCGAACGGGGACCACCACGCGAACGGGGACCACCACGCGAACGGGA
>DATFZA010000030.1:0-6883 GCA_035314765.1 Bryobacteraceae bacterium | reverse complement strand
ATGCCGCTTGCGTTACGTGCCACATGCAATACCGGGCAGACTACCCGAAGTATCCGTAAAAGAAGCAGTGATTTGAGGGCAGAAAAGGCGCGACTAGGGGGGTCGCGCGGGCGAGGGCGCCCGCCCTACATCGAACTAGAGGCTAGTGCGCCGCCAATCCTTCCGTTAGCTCAATGCGCGTGCCCACCGGGTCGAGGATGAATGCGATCTTGAGACCGTCTAACTGCGGAATTTCGCGATAGGTCATATCGAACGCCATCCCGTCGGCCTGTAGTTTCTTACAGAACGCTTCCAGCCCAGTCACTTCAAAACCGATATGATCGAGCGCTCTCCCCTTGGTCGGCGCTGGCGCCGATTGCGCTTTGCTGAAATCGACTTCGCCGCCCGGGAACTTGGCCGCCAAGAATTTGTTTCGCACGCCCGCCGTGCCGCCGAACGTCTTAACGTACCAGGCGCGCAAGGTTTCCGGATCGATGGTGGCGATGTGAATGTGATGAAAGGCTATCGGGACTTTGAGCTTGGCATCCTCGGTGAATTCTACCCGCACTTTCTCGGGGAAGTTGACCATGATCTGCTTGGTTTCCGGGAGGTCCATCACGACTTCGAGATTCGCCGCGGCAAGCTTGGCCTTGATATCGGTGTAGCTGGGCACGAGGAACCCAAAGTGATTTACGGTTGAGCCGTCCGTGCCGCCGCTGGGCTCAGTGCGCGCCTTTTGAATAATCACGAACACACCCGGCAGTTTCCACATCTCCAGCGGGCCGGCATGTTTTATCTCGGCGCCTAGCATGTTTACAAACAGCTTTCTTTGGGCGTCGGGATCGTTGACTATCAGGTGCACGTGGCCCATGGACACGCCGCTATCGTTAGGAGCCGCTAGTTGAGCAGCCGATTGAAATGAGAGTGAGGCGGCGACCGCCGCGAGCAAACAGAGCCAGCGCATGTCGGATACGGTATCACACGTCCAGCGTGTAATCGAATTCGTAGAAATGTTTGCCGCCGGTGATCGCGATCGTCATCTTGCCGGCCAAACCAACCAACTCGCCAGTGCCGGAATCCGGAACCACTGTGACGGAGAGGTGTGGAACGCTGCGATTCATGATGCCCAGGTGCTGGAGCACGAAAGTTCCGCTGCGGCCAGCCAGCGCGCCGCTGACCATTTCCATGGCGACGTAACCGGCTGAACCCGGGACGCTGGTTCCGGCAGCGAGCATCTGGCCTTTACTGGCTGCTTCCAGATCGCCGTGGAATTTCTTGTCGAGCACCATCCGGCCGATCGAGACCGCTGGATCCTCCGGTGGCTGAGGAATCGTCTGAACCTCAAATTCTCCCTTGGCAAGTGGCATCAATCTATGATGGCACTTGAGCTAGAGTAAGGTCATGGCTGGTTGGAGTGCGCTCGCCTTCGCGTCGGGAATTGGAGCAGTGGCCGGACTACGTTCGCTGCTGGCTCCGGCCGCCGTCAGCCAGGCCGCTTCCCGCAGGATGCTGCGGCTGCGCGGACCAGCGGTCGAATTCCTGCGTTCAGAAAGATCGGCCAACATTCTCGCCGCTTTGGCCGTGGCGGAATTGGTGGCGGATAAACTGCCGTTCACGCCCGATCGCACCGAGCCGCCATCGCTGCTGTTCCGCGCAGCTTCTGGGGCCCTCTGCGGCGCGGCGATCGCATCATCGCTGCGGGAATCGGCAGTGACGGGAGCGATTCTCGGGAGCGCCGCCGCCGTTGGAGCGGCGTTTGCCGGCCGGGAATTGCGTCGCATTGGCCAACGAAACAATTGGCCGGATGTTCCGGTGGCATTGCTCGAAGACGTGTTAGCGATCGGCGGCGCCGCGGCAATTGTTATTTCGGCATAGGCTACGTCAGCATAACCAGTTCGCGCTGGATTTCTCCGGTTACTCGGGCATAGCGGTCACCGGCATAGACGTTCACTTCCGACCGCACGCCGAAGTGCGGTAAGTAAACTCCAGGCTCAATGGAAAAGCATGTCCCGGGAATGACCTTGCGCTCATCGTGCGTTTCCAGATTGTCCATGTTGGCGCCGGTTCCATGTACTTCTTCTCCGATGGAATGTCCCGTGCGGTGCACAAAGTATTCGGCGAAGCCCCGCTCGGCAATATAGCCGCGCGTGGCGTCATCCACTTCATAACCATGCAGCGCCTCGCCATTGCGCATGGCCTTTTCGACGCGCTCTACGCCGCGATCGCGTGCCTTGGTGGTGACGTCGAAGATGTTGAGAAAGTCAGACGGCGGATAAGCGCCCGCGAACCCGGTCCACGTGATGTCGTAGTACACAGCGCGGGGCTGATTGAGTTTGGCCCACATGTCGATCAGCACACAGTCACCGTGGTTTATGGGCCGATGACGGTCCTCGGTGGGCTCATAGTGCGGGTCCGACATATTGGCATTCACCGCCACAATCGGGCCGTGATCGGTGAGCATTCCATCCGCTTCAAAGGCTCTTCGGATGAAACGGTTGACGTCCCACTCAGTAATGTGGACGCCGATTCGCAGTGCATCGCCGATGTTGGCAAACGCAGCCGCGCGAATCCGATCGACGCGGCGCCCGGCTTCCAAATGACTTTCCAACTGGTCATTGCTCCAACGCGCTTCAAATAATTGCACCAGGTTTGCGGAGCTAATTACCTCCACGCCCGCTTGACGCACCAGTTCCACCGTGCCTGCATCCACCAGCGATACGTACGGAATGGCGCAGAGCGGTGAATATTGCATCGCCACGCGCTTGGTTCCGGATAGCAGCCACTCGAGGCCGGCGGTTTGCGCGCTCCAACCCGAGTAAATATGTTTCACCCCCGGCAGGCTGTCCAGAATTCCCGACTCAATGCGATGCACCAAAGCCCGCGGCTCACCAGTCGCCGGAATGAAATAATACCAGCGGCGCGTTGCCGTGGCGCCAGGATCCAAATGCAGAATCCGATAGGCGAGCGGATCGCGCTGATGGTGATCGAAGAACAGCCAGCCATCGAGTTTTTCCTCGCGCAAGGCGGTCTGGATTTCAGTGAGTTGCATTTTCGATTAGCTTCCTATGTTGTATCCGGGTATTGAGGTTAAGGACACCGGCAATGTCCTTGGTGTCGATGACGCGAAAATCGATCGCGTCGTCCAACCAGTCCTGACTCAGTCCGTCCCAATGCTGTGTCGCCACCGTGAGCGTGTATTCATTGCGGCTGAGCAGGCAGTCCAGTTCGAATTCTACTTCAAGCGTTTCCTCCGCTTCGAAATGGCCAAGATCGATGTGCTCGATGCGCGTATTGGTGCCGAACACATCCATGCCGATGCGGCTGCGAATGAGAATTCCTACCACTGGCTGATCGCAAGACCTGTTGAACGTGGCGGTGATTCGAATCACCATCGTATCGCCGCGTTGAAACGCCGCGCAGCGGTCTCCATTTCGATTGAGCAGTTGAACCTGGGAAATCGCACTGGCGCCATCGCCGTGCCGAAAGCTCGATTTCGCAGCCGGTCCTTGCTGAGATGGTGCGAGCGTTTTCTGGCCGCTCTCGCGGTCGAGCACAAACCCGTTGTATCGATTGACGGCGTCCTTGGGCGCGCCTTGCATTACCACTTCGCCATTGAGCAGGAAAGCTGCGCGATCGGCCAGGCGCTTGACTAAGCCGAGATCGTGAGACACAAGCAGGATCGTCACTTGGCGTTGCCGCAGCTCATCGAATTTCCGGATGCACCGGCTGGCGAAGATGGCATCTCCTACGGACAAGGCTTCGTCGACGATCAGGATTTCCGGGTCCACGTGAATGGCCGCGGAGAAAGCCAGACGCACATACATGCCGCTGGAGTACTCTTTCACGGGCCGATTGATGAATTCGCCGATCTCGGCAAATGCCTCAATGCGAGGAAAGGCCAGCTCGATTTCCCGCCGGGAAAGGCCCATGATCTCGCCGTTCAGAAAAACGTTTTCGCGGCCGGTAAATTCCGGATTGAATCCGGCGCCCAACTCGAGCAGCGCGGCGACCCGTCCGCCTTTTAGCACGCGGCCGGTAGTAGGCTGCAGAATTCCGCTGATGATCTGGAGCAGCGTGCTTTTCCCGCAACCGTTCGGCCCAAGAAGAGCAAACACTTCTCCTTTTTCCACGCGCAGATTGATGTTACGCAAGGCCCAGAAATCGGCCGGCGTGGTAGCGTGCAAAGAAAGCGCGTCGAGCACGCGATCCAGCGGCCGCTGGTACAAGCGATATCGTTTGGAAACGTTTTGAACCGAGATCACGGCAGACACGCTCAATATAGCGCGACTTACCGGATCCTCTTGGCGGCACGAAGTCCTCTGGAAAGAGGAAGCGGATATCCGATCAGACAAAGTTGATCCAGCGCAAAAAGCACCACCGACTCAAATCCGGCGCCTTCCGCCAATCTGGCTTCCTTTAGCCACGCGGTGGAGGAATCGCTCACGCCCACAAGATGGCTTCTCTGCGCCGGCGCAAATCCGAATCCCTGCCCAGCTTGAATGCTAGTGAGGCTGAGGTTCAAATTTCGAGCGAGTGTGTAGCTAAAGCTCTCGGTTTTCAGACAGTCGAGCGTGCTGGCGGTCCAGGCGTCTCGGGGATAGTTGACGGCCGTATTCCACGCCGTGTTGTTGACGTCGCAAGGATACAGAACCTCAAAGCGGCAAGTCGGAACAGTGACCCGTACAAACGACATGATCTGATCGGTGAATGCCCCGATCAACGTGGGAAGGAAGGCAGCTTCGTCGGCCGCGGTCGCCGGATCAATTGAATTGGTGTCGATTACTTCAAGCGGACGTCCATAAAACGCCATAA
The DNA here is from genome assembly GCA_035314765.1 of Bryobacteraceae bacterium. Taxonomy (GTDB): domain Bacteria; phylum Acidobacteriota; class Terriglobia; order Bryobacterales; family Bryobacteraceae; genus DATFZA01. Next base: position 2,092 of record DATFZA010000030.1, on the reverse strand, counting down.
ACGAACTGGACGTGTAGTCGTCGTAGTAAGGCATTCCGGAAGAGGAGCCGTCAGGAAACGCTTCCGGAAAGTACCACCACTGCACTTCTCCGAACTGAAGATACGGACGGCTACCTGCCGCGGCCTGAATCGCAGCCATGTCCGCATATACTTGCTGCCAGAACGCGGTGCTCACGGGAGAAAAGTTCGTTTGATAAGACGGCGTGTTGAGCAGGACCGGATCTCCGTTTGGATAGCGTTGCACCAGACCTGTTATCGGTGTCGGGTCTCCGTTGCCCAATTCCATACTGAAGGAGGTAGTAACATCCAGGCCATAACTCGTCAACGCCTGGTAGAAACTGCCGCTCCAGTCTCGCGCCGCCCGGTTGAGGCGAGGGCTGGCTGTGAGATCGGTGAGCCACGGGGCATCGGTTCCGCCAGTAAATGCGTTTCCGGATTTTACCAGCGTCAGATTCGTCGTCGGTGGGCTGGTGCTAAGCGTGAGAGAGTTACCTTCCGAACCCAGGGCACGCGCGAAGATCGTCAGTTGATTGCCGGCCGCGGATGCGCGGATACCAGTGAAGCCTCCGTTGATAAGCAAAGCGAATGCCAGCGCAAGAGTGCTCCCGGTATCCCCGATCAAGTTCAGATGCGAAATCGTTGTGGGTCCGATGATGATCTCGGTAGTCAGATTCGGATCGGGCGTTCCGGCAAAAGTTACGGTAGCGCTGGCGTATACTTGTCCAGGGTTAGTCAACTCATAAAACCACAACGCTCCAGCATAGTGATTCACGCGTCCCGAGAAGCCCAAGGAGTGGATCATCCAGGCGGTCCGCTCCGGCGCTAACGCCAGTGAGTGCTCTGTGTCCCAGTCAGTCGCAAGAGCAAGACGCATTTCGGCCGAATATTGCGGCAGCGTGGCGCTGGGAATCGCGATCTCCAGAAAGTCGAAATAGAAAGTGCCAGGCGAGACAGCCGACTGGGCTATTGCAACAGTGTGCGTGCCAGGCGCCAAATTGCCGAGCAGCTTTCTCACCAGAACATCTTCGCCTGACAGTGCGAGTGCAATGGTAAAGGGAACCCCTGCGTCCACGGACACCGTAATATTGCCGCAGGCCGCTGCCATCCTGGTTCCGAGATACAGTGAGTGAGCCTGCGGCGAATAGTATGTGGCCGTTACTGACCCCGCTGTATCGGTGGTAGAGCTGATGGTTCCACCGGAAAAGTTGCCTTGCGAAGGTGTCCAAACCCCGCTGTAGTGCAACTGCGCCGAATCGTCCTCAATCCGGCGGCTTCCTGGACCGGCAGCCAGGTAACCGATGGAGGTCCCGGTGACCGTCCAGTTGGATACAGTGACAGAAAATTCGCTTCTCGAAAAAGCGCCCATCTGGAAAGCTGCGGCATAGGTCCAGCGCAGTTTTCTGACGTTAGTGACGGGTACCGGCCCGAGCGCCGGATCTATTAGCGACGCGAACACTAACGAAATATGCCACTTACTGGGAGACGTGCCTCCCGTGAGAAGCCGGTACGGCGCGTCCCAGGTTTCGGTAGTCCCTTGAACATAAGTGTAGACGCCCACAAGATTTCCATTGGCGCCCACGGTCGACGTAGTTGGATCTCTGCCAGGTCCGGTATATGTCAATGTTATGGTTGTGCCGGTAGCCGAAGCGATCATGGTCGTCGAAGAGCCGTTCACGGCGTCTACGAGAGTCGTTAAGCCCATAGCCAGTGTGTCGCCATCTAGAAACTGGTACGTATAATGCTCGTCCAAGAACGCGAAACCCACATAATCACCAGTGGTCGGCGATCCACCTAATGTGAACTGCACCGTCGCGCATGTATAAGCTCCTTCAATGGGTGTAGCGTTACTGAGCAGGTCGACTTTATATACTTGCTCACCAGTCCCGCCATCGGCCCAAATCCGCAGGCTGGGCCAATCCACGGTGGGAAATAGAGTTGAATCAATCGGAATGCAATTAGTGCGCGTCTCATCGTAAGTGAGGGTCAGACCGCTCAGATCGCCGTCGGGTAAATTTCGAAATGCCGGATGCTCAAAAGTGTTGTCGCGATTCCACTCAACTACGGCCCAATCGAACTGCTGCCTCCACGATCC
>DATFZA010000029.1:0-10176 GCA_035314765.1 Bryobacteraceae bacterium | reverse complement strand
ATTTTCACATTTGCAGAGTTCACTGGGAGTTAACGGTGAGGAGATAATAAAGAAATCAATGCGTTCAACGCTCCTATTTGTTGTCGCGGGTTTGCTCCCTGCCTTTCTGCCGGCCGACGCCGCAGCCCTGGACAGCCTGCTGATTGGTCCGACTTCGTTGGAGTTTACCTGGCCGGACGGCGCCACCCAACCGCTGCCGCAATCTATCTTTGTTGCGTCGAGCGTGGCGTCGAGCGGCCCGGGCCTTCATTTTGAAGCGCACGCGACATCGAAATGGCTCTTTGTAAGCCAGGTTTGGGGCGCAACGCCGTCCATGCTCAGTGTGAGCGTGGACGCCACGGGTCTAGCCGCGGCCGGCGTCTATCGGGACTATATTGTCTTGTCCGCAGGCGCTACTTCATCGATTCTGGTGCCGGTAACTCTGCGGGTAGGGGGCGCGGCACCGGCACTCCCCATCCATCCTTCCGAGAGCTGGCCTTCCGCCAGCCGCGCGACAAGGAACACTCTTCGAGCCTTTCCGAAGGGATTCACCTTCGTCGCCAAAGCCGCGGCGGAGGCGCCGATGCCGCAGTCGTTGTTCGTGCCACGGTCGCCTGATGAGGACGGAGTCGTGGCTACCAGTACTGCCCCGTGGCTCGCGGTCTCCGCGGCCGCATCCGCCAGCTCGCCCCAGTTTCAGGAGATGCAACTATCGGTCAATCCCGATGGCTTGACGCCCGGCCAATATTCTGCTTCTGTCGCTTTGCGGAGCGCGGCTGGAGCGGAGCGGAGCATTCCAGTGACGTTCGACGTGGGCGCGGATCGGCATCTCGTGGCCGACCCGAACATTATTGAATTCAAGGCGCAACCAAACGGGGCGATGCCCGCAGTTCAGACCGTCAGCATCAGCAGCACCAGCATGGATCTCAAATACGCTGCCGCCACCGTATCCGGCTCCTGGCTGGCCGTAGGACCGCAGACCGGCTCGACGGATGGGTCGAACACCATGGTCATCGGAGTAAACCCGGCAAACTTGTCGGTCGGCGCCTACAGCGGATCGATTTCAGTTACTGCACCAGGAGCGATGGAGCCTCTGGTCATTCCCGTAGCCCTGTCGATAAATACGAGCGACGACGGCATAACGATCGGTGGCCAAGACAATATCAGCGTAAAGTTCAGCGGCGCGTTAGGTGGTCCGCAGCAAACCATGTCTTTTCCGTTGACGTCCAGCATCAGCGGCGAGAGTTTCATGGTGCAGTCCGGAAACGTAAACTGGCTTACCGTGAGCCCTTTGACCGGCACAGTTCCGGCGACCCTGACTCTTACGGCCGACCCCAACGCCGCAGGCATAGGAGCACACACGGCGCAGCCCTATGTAGTTGGAGGCGGCGGAAGCGATGAGGTGAACTTCTTTGTGAGCTTCACGGTTGCGGCAGGCACCGGAAGCATGATCAGTGCCAACCCGCCTTCCCTGACTTTCAATTACACGACCGGGGGAAGCGCTCCGCCGGCGCAGACGGTCCAACTGACTAGTTCCACCACCGACACATTCACCGCGCAATCCGACGCGAGCTTTGTAAGCGTCAGCCCAACCTCGGGTTCTACCGGGACCTCGCCGACTAATTTGACAATCACCGCGCTTCCGACGGGGCTGACTGCAGGTACACACACCGCGAATGTCTTTGTGTCGGGCGGCCTGAGCACGGGCTCCAATACTCTTACGATCCCAATCATCATCAATGTGATGAGCAACACGCCGACGTGCTCCACTTCCGTTTTGCGCGTGGCTTTTGTTTCGTACTTGGGGCAAGGTCCGCCCCCTTCGCAAACAGTGCAACTGACCTGCTCGGCCACGACGAACTTTACAGCCACTACCGGCCAGAGTTTTGATACGGTCAGCCCGGCCTCCGGCACGATCATGCCGGGTCTGGCGGGAACGGCATTGGTCATCGCCGTCGTCCCCCCCGCCAGTGGCATTGGAACTTATAGCGACGCCATCACGATTACACCGATGGGGATTCCGGCGCTTACCGTGTCGGTTCTGTATACGGTCTTGAGCCCGACGGCCATAACGGCCGCGCCTTCCTCGCTGTCATTCACGCAGGTGGCCGGCGGCGCCGCGCCAGCCGCACAGACCGTCACGCTGACCAGCGGCACTCCCACCGCGTTTACCGTGAGCACTGGCGCGAGTTTCCTGACCGCATCGTCCAGTAGCACTACTACTCCGGCCAAGCTGACGGTAAGTGTGAATGCAAACGGGTTGGCGACCAGCACTTACCAGGGTCAAATAAGCATCGCCACGCAATCCGCCACGGTTACCATCACTGTAATCTTGACGGTTGCCGCCCCCGCGGGCGGCACGCTGACCGCAACACCTTCCATGCTGATGTTTAAGGCCTCGGAGGGCCAAGATCTCCGCGCTGGCCAGGTGGTAGAGCTGAGTAGCACTCCTTCCACCACCTTCACTGTTGCAGCCAATCAAAGCTGGTTGCAGGTCAGTCCCGCATCCGGCACAACGGGTACCAACAACCTTACTGTCTCCGTGGCGACCGCTGGGCTTTCCGTAGGATCGTACTCGGGAACCGTCACGGTAACTCCGACTGGAACAGGAGTGAGCGGAAATCTCGCTATTCCCGTGACTCTGACCATCAGTGCGCCACAAACGCGGCACCCGATACGGCGGCGGTAGAACCCAAATCCTGGCGGCGGGACCCTGTCCAAAACACCACTTTCAGACGATTGTACCGATGTGGAACTCGAGAACTGGACGTGTGATCGTTGCAAGAATGTGAACCCGGTTGGAGCGCCGATTTGCATTTGTGGGCAGGCGGCCACAATTGATTCCGTGCCGGACTCGTCGCGGACAAAGCGCTCGTTCCCACTCTGGGCGGCGGCATTACCCGGGTTGCTTATCGCTCTGTTCTTCGCGGGTAATGCGATGCTGCAGTTCTCCCGTGCGACCGGGGCTATCAACCCCGGTTCGGGCGATTCCCGGCCAAAGTCGAATCGCGCGTCGTGTGTAGAGACCTATGGCATCACCTTGAGCGCAAGCGAGTACTACGTGCGGGAATGGTCACTCGGAATGCCGGCCACCAGCGCGAATAACAAAACGCCGGAACTCTCCACGGTGCTTCGAGGCATGGCCCGAAACGACTGCGGCGAGAGCCTGAAGAATGTCCGGCTCCGATTTGTAGTGCATGACGAGGGGGGAAAAAAGGGAGACGGTTCTTTTCTCATTGAGAGCTTAGCCGTGGGCGAGGCAAAGTCCTTCGAGCGGGCGTGGATGGGGCGGGTGATTTCCTACGAGGTCACGGCTGACCACTAGGCTAGCCCGCTTTCTCATGCCGCCGAAGTTCCTTCTCCAACTCATCCGCGAAATCGTCAGCCTCGCTTTCACGGATGAACTCTTTTTTGCCCGGCACATTATTGAGAATGTTCTGCGCCTTGATGAAGTTGCCTTGAAGCCTGCTATCCCAGGGCTCACCGAGCAGGAAGTGAATCTCGAAGCTTTCGGAGCTTTCGTTCAGACTGGTCGCCCGGCCCAGCCAGCGATTTGCCTTGTCCACGATGGAGCCGCCATCCACCAAATCGAATGAAACCGGTTCATAGAGGTGCCAGATTTTGTTCTTCCAAGCGCGCTGGAACTCGTAGTCGTAATTAGGCGCCACAATTCTCTTCGGCGCTAGATGCGCGGTAACGTGCCTCCGCTCCAGCGGCTCTCGAAAGGTCCGCCAAATGTCTTCATCGTCGCGTCGGCTCGAATCCGCATTGAAAGAGTAGCGTTCAACATAGCGGTCGAAAAGTTCCCTCGCAGTGCCCTCCAGGTCGTGACTCAGCCCGACGCCCGCATTGGAAAATTGCAATGAGCTGTCATCCTGTGGGAGCACCTTCGTCAATAGATGTTCGATCCCGCGGCTAGGCTCAAATGGCAGTTCCGAAGACAGGTTTTCGCCGATCTTGTTGATCTGTTCCTGAATGTAGCGGGTCAACTGCCGAAATCGATTGCCGTCAATCCTCGCGAACATCCGCGTGATTCGGGCATAGTGGGTAGTACAGATCGCGCAAAGGAATCCCGCTTCGCGCGAGTACACTGCTATGCCAATGTTGATGAACTCCTGGCTAACGGGATCGTGAATGTAGCGCAATACGCTGAAGCTGTAAGGTGTTCTCATGCGAGCCTCTTTTTGATCTCTTCGATGAACTCCGCTGCATGGTCAGAGACAGTCTCAAGGTGCAGTTGAATCTTCGACACTACCTCATTGTTCCACTCTGCAGGTACCTGTGCCAAAATGCCCTCCAGAGCCACGCCAGGGAGCGCGATGAGCGCGGCTGAAAAACCATCTAGATCAATCGGCTCGGATTTCAACTGTCTGTAGAACACATGCTCGGTTAGGTATTGGTGTCTGTCGAGCCGCCAAGGTGTCGTTAACGGCAAGATGTCCAGAAGAAAGGAAAAGCCAATCTCATGATCGAAAACCAAGATATCGTCTCCGTGTGTCAGGAGATTCTGGTTGTCGAAGCGGCGATCGGGATTCTGGATCAGCGCATCGAAGGCGAAGATTCTTACTGCGGTCTCCCTCATCGCATACGGAATTGCTTTGTCGACCGGCCACTCTGCAGCGTCAGCGAGGATACGTGAGCCGAAGTTCAATCCGACGCTGTTTCGCATCCGGTAGGCTCGCTTTGGCTCCGCTCCCGCCACCAGTTCGGCAAAATCGACGTCGATAGACACCAACGCGGGGTCCGGTCGGCGGAGGCCGAAGTGAGACGCCAGCAGCGAGCCAAGCAGTTCGCATAGTGGGCCTGCCTGGCTCTCCATTCCTCCGCGCAGCTTTACCACAAAGTCGTCGACGAAATTTCCCGCCGCGTCTTCACAGCCACACAAGGCAGGCGAAGTGCGCCCCGATCGCATGAACCGGTGGAACCGGGCGGCGATGAGGCGAGGGATCATGGGGCCAAGTCGTGGCTGTTTGTCAAGGATATCGCAATGTGGACGTCAGTACTCTGTAATCGGGATCTCTAACAGGCGTGAAACCAATTCGCGCTAAACCGCTGATTTGTAATGGCGTCCCCAAGGGGATTCGAACCCCTGTTATCGCCGTGAAAGGGCGGTGTCCTAGGCCGGGCTAGACGATGGGGACTTTCAGGAGAGAAGCCTACCTGATAATTGTACTACGCTTGGCGCTAAACCCACACCTTTTCAATGGGTACGTTCTTCCGGCATAGTTCGCAAGACAGGGCATCTTTGTAATAGGTCGCGTCGAGCTTGGCGAGATAATACAACGGCAGCGAACCGAAATCGGGGGTTTTCGGGGTCGGTTGGTAGATGATCACGGCCAGTCCGACTACTTCCGTGCCGGCCGCTTCCACCAGGCGCTTTAGCTCCATAAGATTTCTGCCCGACCGAAGAATGTCATCCACCAGCAGCACTTTCTCACCTGGAACCTGCACCACGTATTGCCGGAAGTGCATGGGGCCGTTCTCTTCCTTGCGATCCGCCCAATACACCTGGTGAGCCCGCAGGGCCTCGCATACGCCATAAGCCACGGGTAGGCCGCCGGTATCGGGAGAAACGATCGACAACTCGGGAATCATGGCGCGGATTTCGGTGTTGGCGCGCAACAACCGGCTCAGGCCGACGCTGAGGACTTTCGCGTGTTGGTAATAGCGTGTGGCGAGCTGGACTTGCACGTATTCGGTGGCGTGCAGTCCATTGGGGTATTCAAAGTGACCATCGCGAATGGCGCCGGTGCGTCGCAGCAAGCCGACCACTTCGTCCTGGGTGGGAACCAAATGCATTTACTTCCATTCTATCTACGTGTGACTCGGGCGGATGGAGAAATATGGCGGCGCCGCTCCGCGCAATTTGTATGGTTCGAACGGAGGGCGCTGTTTCGGCGCAGACCGCATTCTCAAAGAGGTGCCATCATGCCAAGCGCCCAGGGGACACAGCTGCGATCGTTATGATGCGAAGGAGATAGGACTCGAGCCCGCTGTGTCCCCATCCGCGCCGCGAAATTGCGGGTTTTCTTCTTCTCCTGTGCGCCCGGCCCCACAAAGTGAGGACCCCTGCTATGCCAGCACCGGCGCGTGCGTCAACACGCGGATCGAGGCGCGGCAGAAAGCCGGCAAGTCTTCCGGTTTGCGCGAAGTCACCAGATTGCCGTCCACCACTACTTCTGAATCCTCGTAGCGCGCCCCAGCGTTGATGACATCGTCTTTGATGGCGCAGAAGCAGGTTGCTTTGCGGCCTTTCAAAACACCGGCGGAAACCAACACCCAGGGTCCGTGACAAATCGAAGCCACCAGCTTACCTTGCTGGTTTATCTCCCGCACGAAATTCAAGGCCTTGGGACACCGCCGGATCAGGTCCGGCGCATAGCCGCCGGGAACGACCACGCCATCGTAATTTCTGGCGTTCACGTTGTCGTACGTCTCGTCGGACTTGGCGGGGTAGCCATGCTTGCTCGAGTAAATCTTGCCGGCTTCCTGCCCGATCAACAGGCATTGCGCGCCGGCTTCCTGCAGACGAAAATAGGGATACCAGACTTCCAGTTCCTGATAGAGGTTGTCCACCAGGACCGCTATCTTTTTACCAATTAGCTCCATAGCAAGAGCATACATCTTTATGACGTGGTTCAAGGCAGGGACGTGGTCCGCCGCAGGCCGTTCATGATCGACCCGGCGATGGTCTTGCCTCGGGCGAGCGCCTGCTCGTAGACCAGTTGGCGTTCTTGCCGGGAGTAGCCATGGCCCACGCGGTAGTAACGATCGAGCGAAAGTCCAACCACGCGGGTCGCGGCGTAGGCGACCGCGGCTTTGGGAATCAAGCCGCCGCCAAACGGAATCTTGCCCACCAATTCACGCGCGATGGCGCGCCAGCCAAACGCGCCCAACACGACGGAGCCAATCTCACCGCGTTGTTCTTTATAGCCGATGGGCCGGTCGCTGGCGGCCGCGAGGAAGAAGGCCATGCGGATCTGGTTGGCCGTGAGGATCGCCGTATCGGAGGCGAACTCGGCCACTGCCCATGGTAGCGACACCAGCGGAATCACATCGGGAATCGCCGTCGCCAGGGCGAACAGAGCGTTCTCCTTCGAGATCTTCTTGACGATGCGGTCCACCACCGGCTGGCGGAAGGGCATGATATGCCGGGCGAGCGGTATGGCCAGCTCCGGCCGGTGCTTCAAGATCTCGTTGATGGTATGTTCCGGATGTTCGGCATCGAAAATGAAAGCCCCGGTTTTGCCCTTCAGCCGTTGGTTTCCATTGCCGCCTTGTCCCAGGTACACCGCGATGTCATGCGGCTGGCTCACGCCTTCCGACTGCGAGCCCCTCATTAGCACGGTCTCCACTTCTTGCCGCTTGGCGGGCGACAGAGCCGGCGGCGCAAAGAACTGTTCCATATACCGGTAACCCGCTTCGTCGTCGGCGTACAGCAGCAGCCGCAGGGGCCGCTCCACGTGATCGCGCACTTCCTGAGGGTTCAGGTTCGCCAGAGCTTCTTTAATATTCTTGAGAATGTTTAGTGACATTGGGCCATCCGGAAAACGACTCTTAGCTTCTTCCGCCATTCTACGCTGATTCCCACCCGCTCCACTTCAACCTCCGGAGAAAAGTAGCGCAGCACACGCTCGTTGGTCGGATGAACATCCAAAGCCGGAGACACCAGCAGCAGTTTCGGCGGCGTGGTCCGGAGCGCGACTCCAGGAAAATAGCCGTTGCGCGCAAACTCTCGCCGGTCCAGGTGCCACTTCACCCGGAGCCAATAATCCAGCGCTTGCAAGGGGAGATGCAAGTCTTCAGAGGCTTTCAGTTCGATGATCGCCAGCCGCCCATCGCTGTCGGCCGCGAGCAGGTCCATCACGCCGCGATCGGCCGCGGTGAACGCGGGTACTTGTCCGTAGACGGGGCGGGGCAACAGCCGCGGGTTCAGGACTTCGATATTTTTCCGCACCTGCGATTCCAACCAGGCCTCCGGACGACGCACTGTAACGTTGGACGGCCTGGCAAGGTGATTCGTTTCCAACGTACTGGCCAACTCCAGGCGCGTGTCCAGGTTGCCGTGATCCGCGGGATCGGTCTCACACTCCTCGCCGTCTTGAGTATAGACAAACGGCCGGTATTGTGCGTTGCGGTGGTCGAGAAAGGCCAGCCGCAAGCAGGTAGCTTGCGCCAGTTCCGCCGGGAGATAGAGAATCAAACCGGCCACGCGCAACCCCGGTTCACGGCGCTTGAGATAATCCAGCCAGATCAGACCAAAACTCAAGACGCCATCGGTTCGCAATGGATCTGCCGGTGCGCCGATGGCCGCCCACGCCGTGGTTCCGATGCGGAGGAGAGCCCGGGGAAAGAAAGGCGAGAGACTTTCGTGCAGATCGGGCGATGTACTCAGTTCATCCAACGAGTACGCGGGAAATTGCCGGCGCAGAAAGCGTTCGAATCGTCGCAGGAACTCCTGGCGGCGGTGCCGGACACCGGCCGGCTGCTGCGCCGCGGAGGCCTGATCGATGAGAGCCAGCGTGCCGGCTTTCTTGCCGAATTTTTCGATGCTGAGAATCAAACGACCCCGTTCCGGACGAGTATCGATGCCCGTAACCCGGCGGGTCAAGTTCTGTGTTTCATCCCAAGCTTCGATCAACAGACCGCTGCCGCACGCAGCGATCTGAAAGTTGGAAGAGGTAAGTGCAATGGGATGTTCGCCCGGCTCGCACAGGCAAGGCCGCCGGGCTTCGCGGACGAAGTCCTCGATCGCTTTCTCAATCTGCGCTTTTTGAATCTGGTTCACATGCCATGCGCTAACCTAACTATCGTCAAGTGCTGGCGCAAAATTTAGAACTCGTAGAGCAGCGGATCAGCGCCGCGGCCGCCCGTTGCGGACGCCGCCGCGAAGACATCCGGCTGATCGCCGTCACCAAGAAATTTCCCGCCCAGGTCCTGCGGGATGCCTACGCGTTGGGCCTGCGAGACTTTGGCGAAAACTATGTGCAGGAATTCGAGGAAAAATCTCCTGCTTTGGCTAACCTTCCCGACGCGCGCTACCACCTGATCGGTCACCTGCAAACTAACAAGACGAAGAAAGCCGCGGAGTTGTTCCACACCATTCAAACGGTGGATAGCGCCAAACTGGCGCGCCGTCTGGACGGAGAAGGCAAACCGCTGGACGTATTGATCGAGGTGAAGCTTTCTGAGGAGGCCGCCAAAGCGGGCGCGCCGCCGGAAGATCTCCCCGCCGTGATCGAGGCCGTCCAAGCTTGCCGCTGCTTGCGCCTCCAAGGGCTGATGACCATGCCGCCGTGGTCGGACGATCCCGAAATCACGCGGCCCTACTTTGCGCGGCTTTATGAACTGGCGCAGAAGCATCAGCTAAAGGAACTCTCCATGGGGATGTCGCACGATCTGGAAGCCGCAATCGAAGAAGGGGCGACCATGGTGCGAATCGGCACGGCGCTGTTTGGCCCGCGCAAGAAAGCGTGAAAATCGGGTTCTACTCGCCGCTTCCGCCAGCCCGCACCGGCGTGGCGGAATACTCCTTCGCCCTGAAGCGCGCGCTCGAAACGCGGGCTCAGGTTGAGGTGAACGCAAGCGAGGCCGACGTCTTTCTCTACCACCTGGGCAACAATCAACTGCACCGGCCGATTTATGAGCGGGCGCTCGAAAGCCCTGGCGTGGTGGTGCTGCACGATGCCGTGCTGCACCATTTTTTTCTCGGCAGTCTGGATAAGCAAAGCTACGTGGCCGAGTTCGTTTACAACCACGGAGAGTGGTCGCGCGATTTTGCGCATGCGCTGTGGCGGGATCGGGCTCGCTCGGCCAGTGACGCGCGGTACTTTGAATATCCGATGCTGAAGCGCATTGCCGAAGTTTCGCGCGCCGTGATTGTGCATAATCCGGGAGCGGCGGCGCTGGTGCGCGCTCACTCGCCCGCGGCTTTGGTGCACGAGATCCCGCACTTGTTTGATCCGCCGACGCCCGTTCCGCGTTATGAAGTCGAAGCTCTGCGCAGTCGGCTCGGCGTGAGGCCAGGAGTGTTTCTGTTGGGAGTGTTCGGCTATCTACGCGAGTCCAAGCGCTTGCCGTCGATAGTGCGGGCGTTGCGAAACGTCGCGAACGTGCAGCTTTTGGTTTGCGGCGAATTCGCGTCCTCCGATCTCGCTCGCGCGCTCGAGCCGGAACTGCAGCAAGAAGGTGTGATTC
>DATFZA010000028.1:0-12992 GCA_035314765.1 Bryobacteraceae bacterium | reverse complement strand
GTGGGAGCAACAGCAAAAACCGGCCGCGACCGCTCTAGCGGTTGGCGCAGGCGGGACCAAGTAAACTCAAGGTTTTAGTCGCGAGAGCAAGCGCGTCAAGAGCGGCGGCTTATTTCCTCCAAAGCCGCCGCATTTTTCGTTGTGGGGCAGGTTGTTTGACCTCCGGCCGATTCTCAATTAGTTTGTGGGGCCGGTTATTAACCGGCGTCGGGTTTGTAACCCGCCCAGTGCCGATTAATAATCGGCCGCAGGTTAATAACCTGCCCCACAAGGCCTGTGTACTAAGCTAAAAGTAAAACTTTCCCGCCAACTGAATAATCCTCGGATCGCGATACACGGACACGGTTCCAAACAACGAACTCAAGATGCTCAGCGATCCAAAGGTGCTCGGATTTGAGTGATTGAACGCGTTCGAAGCCTCGCCGCGTAACTGGAACCGGAAACGTTCCTTGAATAGCAGGTTCTTCGACGCAGCCAGATTCCAACCCTCGTAGCCGGGTCCTCGAATTACGCCGCGGCCTTCATTGCCGGGCAGGTGCGCTGAAACCGGTGGCGGGGCGAAGCAGGCTGTATTGAAGTACTGGAGTCGCGTTTGCGCGCCGCCACTGTTAGGATTGCAAATCAGATTGGGGCGCAGACTTGCCGGGCTGGCGCCGATAATTCCGAGCCCTCCCGGATCGGTGCCAGAGGTCGTCGCCGTATACGGCAGGCCCGTATAGTAGTTGGCATTGGCCGCAACCTCCCATCCGCCCAGAACCTTGCCCACGACGCCATGTTGGGTTTTGAAGAATGGCAGCGGATAGACCAGGTTCAGATTGAAGACCTGGGTGCGGTTGTACAGGATGGGCCCGTATTCACCGCGGGCAACATTGTGGGTGTTCTGCGGCGCCTGTACGTCCGTTTGCGCGTCGGTCAGACCTTTCGACCAGGTGTAGTTGAAGGTGACCAATGCATCCGAAGCAAACTGTTTCTTGCCATAAATCTGCAGGGCGTTGTAGTTGGAGTTGAACCACGGCTCAATCAACTTGATGGCGCCATAGCCTTGAAACGGCCTCAGGATATTCAAGAGTGGCGTGTTGGCCGAAGTGATCGGCGTATTCGGCCCAATCAGACCCGAAGAATACGCCAATCCCGGCGGTACTTCGTTAATGTCGATGCCGCCTATGAGATGGGTGGCCTTGGTCCCCACGTAAGCCACGTTGATCTGGGATGTCGGCGTGATTTGGCGTTGGACCTCTATGTTCCACTGTTGGGAATAAGGGGTGTGATTCAAGTAACCCGTGCCAAAGGGATTCTTGGGGGAGTTACTGACAGTCGCCGTTCCGCCGGCTGGATTATCCAGAGTGGTGTTGCTAATTGTCGCCGCATTGACGTAAGGCGGGTTATTGAAGATATTCTGTTCATAGTTCCCATTCGTCACCGAATCGTAGAATATCCCGTATCCGCCTCGAATCGCAGTCAACCCATTGCCAAAGGGATCCCAGGCGAACCCAAAACGGGGAGCAAAATCCAAATTGTCCGACGATCCGATGGTCCCTCCAAATGGAGAGTTCGAATTTGCGATGATGATGCCGTTCAGATAGGGGATCGGAACCGGCGCGGCCAGCAGTCCGCCAGCCGTAAGAGGGGGCGCGTTCGCAGGATTATAGGCCTCGGGAGCGAAACTGGTGAGCTGATGGTTGCCATCCGTCGGTCCAAAATACTTGGAGTAGCGCAGGCCAAAATTCAACGTAAAGTGCGGTGTGACGCGCCAGTCGTCCTGCAAGTAAAGTTCAAACTGGCTGACCAGAATATCCGGCGTGACGTCTTCCGATGCCTGGCTGAACGAAGCCACATTGCCTAGCAGAAAATTGGCAAAGGCCTGGTTGAACTGCGTCGTTCCCGTAGGCACGCTGGCCGGCGTGAAACTGAACGATCCGGCGTTAGCTCCCGCGTTATTCTCGTGTTTCTCATAGTGGTTATAGGTCCCGCCAAAACGGAGCGTGTGATTGCCGAGAATCTTCGACATGTTGTCGAACACGTTGTGGTTCCGGCTGGAGTCGCGATACGGACCGAAACCAGTGATGGAGGTACCGCTGGCGAATACCAGGCTCGGCACGCGGCCGAGCGTGGACGTAAACGGCAGCGGAATCTTGATGTCCGGGGAGAGACTGGAATTGATGAGACCGCTCGGGTTGCTGATGATCGCGCCGTACGAGTAGCTGTAGCCGGCTTCATTGAGCCAGGTTGGCGACAAGGTGGATTCGACATGCGCCGTAAAGTTGTGACCGGGAGCGTTGGTGCTGGTATTGGCCACACCGGGCACAGCGACGCCCGTAAACAGCCCCTGCGGCTCAACCGTCGGAATATCGTCTCGCAGGTAACGCGCCCAAACGTGTAGCTTCGGATTGAAAACGTGATCCACCCGGATCAGTTCCTGCTCGAAGTTGTAGACGTTGCGGAATAGAGACACCAGGGTATTTGAGCTGCCTAACAACGGGAGCTTGGAAAAAACGTCGTTGATGTAAGCTTTGGCCACCGGATCGATGCTGGTGATCTGCGTCGAGGTCTGGTTGCAGGTGCTGCCGGTGTAAGCAATGCAGACCGGCGTCGGGAAGGTCCCATTCAATTCTCCAGCCGTAGGCAGCACCGCGGTGCCGTTGGTGTAGGTAATCACGCGCCGGAATTCTTCCGAGAAGAAGAAGAACGTCTTGTTCTTCTCCTTGTTGTAAACGCCCGGAATATAAACCGGACCGCCCAGCGTCCAACCAAAGTTGTTGTAATGCAGCCCGGGAACCCGCGCCTTGCCGTCCGAGCCCAGGTTCAGGGAATTCGCGTTGTTGATAAAGTTGTTGGCCGCAAAATCGTTGTTGCGCACGAACTCATAGACGTCTCCGTGAAATTGCGAGGTGCCGGACTTGGTCACGACGCTGACCTGGCCGCCCGAGGCACGGCCGAACTCCGCCGAATAGTTGCTGCGCAGCACCTTGAACTCCTCAATCGCGTCAATGCTGGGCGTATTGAGCAAAGTCAGATTCGACCCCCGGTCGACATTGTCCGCGCCATCCACCAACCACTCGTTCGCCGAGTTTCGCGCTCCGTTTATGGAGAATGGAATCTGCGCGCTCGAACCGCTGGGCACCGTCACACCCACATAAAGCTGATCTACGGACGCCGAGCTGACGCCGGGCATGCTTTGCAGCAACTGTTCATAGTTGCGGGTAATCAGCGCCTGTTCCCGAATCTGAGTGCCGGTAATCGTCGTCTCCTGGCTAGCGGTCTGCAAGTCCACGTGAACGGGCGCTTCTTCCACAGTCACCGTCTGCGCCAGGTCACCGACTTCGAGCCTGGCGTTCACGGTGAGGTTGTCGTTGACGTTCAAGACAACATCGTCGCGTTCCACTTTCTTGAAACCCGCCGCTTCCACCGTCACCTTGTAAGTACTCACCGGAAGGTGCAATGCGGCATAGTTGCCGGAAGCATCCGTCGTGATCGTCAACTGCTCCCGATTCTGCCTCACATTGAAGACCGTGACCTTGGCGCCGGGTACGCCCGCGCCTGACGGATCGGTCACCGTCCCTACTATGGTTCCGCTGATGTCCTGCGCGAAAAGCCAACTTGGCAGCAGAAACATGAATAACAATGCACTGGAAAAGCGTCTCATAACGGAACCCCCTATCGCATTCTTCTTAGACCAACTCGAAGCAGTACCCGTGATTATAACGAACCGATGAAGTGAAGTGAAAGGATTTTACTTTGCTAGCCTATAGAGCGATGTCTGAAGGCGCCATGTTGGCAACGTCGTTGCAAGGGGCGCGCGCCGAAACCGATGCTTTGTTTCGATTGCTTGCGCCAGATGCGATCTACGATCGCCCGATCCCGGAGCGCAACCGGTTAGTGTTCTATCTTGGCCATCTGGAGGCGTTTGACTGGAATCAGATTGGCCGGGTTTGTCTGGACATGCCGTCCTTTCATCCGGAGTTCGACAGACTCTTTGAGGCCGGCATCGATCCTCCGCCCGGACAAGGCCCCCAGGATCAGCCCAGCGATTGGCCATCCGTCGCTGAGGTCGAACAGTATAGCCAGCGCGTACGGGCCCGTTTGGACGCGGTGTTGGACCATGCCCCTCCAGGCAACGTGCAGATGGTGCTGGAGCATCGGATGATGCACGCCGAAACATTCGCTTACCTGCTGCACCAGTTGCCCTACACCCGCAAACAGCAAGTGGCGCCATCAGCCATCCCCACTGGCGGCGCCGAAGTCAGCGCTGGCGAGTTCATTGACATTCCGGCCGGCATCGCTACGCTCGGCCAGCGCGCCGGCGAATTTGGTTGGGACAACGAATTCGACTGTCACACGGTGTATGTGCCGGCGTTCGCCATCGGCAAACATAAAGTGACCAACGGCGAGTACCTGGAGTACGTCAGGCAGGGCGCAAAGCCTCCCCATTTTTGGGTCGAGCGCGGAGGGCAATGGTTCTTTCACGGGATGTTCTCCGAGACGCCCCTGCGGTTAGACTTTCCAGTTTGGGTAACGCATCGGGAAGCTACGGCCTACGCCCATTGGCGCGGGTTGGAGCTGCCGACGGAGGGGCAGTTCCACCGCGCCGCCTACGGAACGCTTTCTGAAGCGGCCTCCGGCACACTGTCGGAAGCGGCCTCCGGCGCGCCAGCAAATGGCGAGCGATTTTATCCCTGGGGCAACGACGCTCCGACCGCCGCGCACGGGAACTTCGATTCTCACGCCTGGGATCCCCAAAGCGTGCTGGCACACTCGCCAGGCGATAGCGCTTTCGGGGTCTCTCAACTCATTGGCAATGGCTGGGAGTGGACCGCAACCCCGTTTGCGCCCTTCCCGGGATTCACCCCCGCTTCGTACTACTTGACCTATTCGCAGAATTTCTTTGACGGCGAGCACTTTGTCCTCAAGGGTGGATCGCCGCGCACCCCGGCGGGTCTGCTGCGCCGCTCATTCCGCAATTGGTTTCGGCCCAATTATCCCTATGTCTATGCTGGCTTCCACCTCATCGCGAATTGAAAAGACGCGAATTGAAAAGACGCGATTCGAAGAGAGCGAGTTTGCCTCCGACGTGCGGGCTGGACTTTCCAAACCGCACAAGGAGCTGCATTCCAAGTACCTCTACGATCGGATTGGCAGCGCCCTTTTTGAAACCATTACCTTTCTTCCCGAGTATGGCCTCACGCGCGCCGATGAGCGGCTTTTGGTAGCCTATGCCGGTGACATGGCCGCGGCGTTAGATGGCCCGATCGATGTCCTGGAACTCGGCAGCGGCAGCGGGCGCAAGACGCGCGGCATCTTGGAAGCGGTAGGGAACAACCAGCGGGATTTGCTCTACTATCCGATCGATGTATCGGCGGAGGCGCTGGGCCGCTGTTCGCGAGAACTCCATGGCCTCGCCGGCATCATTCCCCTAGAAGAGACTTACCTGGCCGGCGTGGACAAAGCCGTTGCACGCCGCCGGAAGGGCCACTCTTTTTTGGTCCTATTTCTAGGAAGCACCATCGGCAACTTTGAACGAAGATGCGCCGAGGGGTTTCTGCGCGACCTGCGCCAGCGCCTGCAACCGGGCGACGCTCTTTTATTGGGCGCCGACTTAGTCAAATCCCCCGAGCGGCTGATTCTTGCCTACGACGACCCGACCGGCGTGACCGCCGCTTTCAATCTCAATCTGCTGGGCCGCGTCAATCGCGAGTTGGGCGCGAATTTCGATCTGCGGGCTTTCCGGCATCAAGCGATCTACAACGAGAGCGAGCGGCGCATTGAAATGCATCTGCACGCCCTCGCCAATCAGGACGTCACCATTGCAGCGGCGGATTTTTCCACACACATCCGCGCCGGCGAGACCATTTGGACGGAATCCTCACACAAGTACTCTCTCCAGGAGTTGCCCGTATTGGCGGAGCGCACCGGTTTTACGCCCCGGAAACATTGGGTAGACCAGGAGTGGCCGTTCGTCGAGGCGCTGTGGACGGTCCAGCCGTAGAATTTCGCGCGGTCCATTATTCCATTGGTAACAAGAAGGTTCTGGACAACCTGAATTTGTCGATTCAGGAAGGCGAAACGCTGGTGTTGCTGGGCCGTAGCGGCTCCGGCAAAACCACGGCGCTGAAGATGGTCAACGGTCTGGTCTTTCCCTCCGCCGGCGAAGTCCTGGTGGAGGGCAAGCCGACGCGCGAGTGGGACCCTATCCGCTTGCGCCGTTCCATTGGCTACGTGATTCAGGAGATCGGTTTGTTTCCCCACTTTACGGTGGCCGGCAATGTCGGCCTGGTTCCGAAGCTCGAGGGCTGGGCGCAAGCGCGCATCGACTTGCGCGCCGATGAACTGCTCAACCAGATCGGCCTCGACGCGGCTGAGTTCCGCAACCGTTATCCGCGCGAATTGTCCGGCGGACAAAAGCAGCGGGTGGGCGTGGCGCGCGCGCTGGCGGCCGATCCGCGGATTATGCTGTTCGATGAACCGTTCGGCGCGCTCGATCCCATTATCCGGGCGGAGCTCCAGCAGCAATTTTTGGAACTGCGCCGCGTTGTCAGCAAGACCTCGATATTTGTCACTCACGACGTCCGCGAAGCGCTGAAGCTCGCTTCGCGCATCGCCCTGCTCGAGCACGGCCGGCTGGATGTAGTCGCCTCACCGGACGAGTTCCTGCAATCGGAGAACAAGGAAGCCGCGGCCTTCCGCGCCAGTCTGTAATATGCGGGTGCTGCCGATTTTGTGGGGCAGGTTATCAACCTGCGGCCGATTATTAATCGGCCCCGCGCGAGCCAACAACCCGCTGCTCTCTCGAAAACGTGAGCCGGACCAATCGCCCGGGGACACAGCTGCGATAGTTCTGTGCGAAGGAGATTGGACCGGAGCCCGCTGTGTCCCCATCCGCACCGGTTACTCGCGACAGGTTGACGCGATCCTATGGTGCAGCCTCTTGCTGGCCGGCGCGGCGTCCGCCCAGACCATCTCCGCGGTAACCGATGGCGCAAGCTTTGGGCCGCGCGTGGTCCCCGGTGAATTGGCCACCATTTTCGGCGCCTCACTCGCCAGCAGCACGGCGCAGCCATCTTCCCTGCCCCTGCCCACTTCACTGAACGGAACCACGGTGCTCGTGAACAGCATCGCCGCGCCGCTAGTCTACATCAGCGCGACGCAAATCAATTTTCAGGTGCCCTCGTCGTTGACCGCCAGCCCGGTCACCGTTCAAGTGAAAGCGCCCTCCGGCGCCACCGCGACCGTCAGTGTGCCCCTGGTTTTGGCGGGCCCGGCGATTTTCCAATATCCCACCAATCGCGCGGTTGCCCAGAACGCAGACGGGACGCTGAATAGCTCAAAGAATCCCGCAGCCACCAACTCCGTGATCACGGTGTATTTGACCGGCCAAGGCGCGGTGAACCACCCGGTTACCGATGGCGCCGCGACGCCGTCATCGCCGCTCGCCACGGCCACCGGTACCTCCACTGCCACTGTCGGCATCCAGAATGCCACGGTCCAATTTCTCGGACTGGCCCCGGGGTTCGTCGGATTGGCGCAAGCCAATATATTGCTTCCCAGTCTGCCAACCGGCGACTATCCCCTCGTAATAACTGTCGGCAACATGATGAGCACCTCCGCGGTCGTCAGTCTGAAGAATAGCAACGGTACCACCTACACCAGCCCCTTGACGTTTGTAGGACAAGCCAGCTTCGCTAATAGCGCGGCCAGCAACGTCGCGCTGCTCGGGACCACCGCTTATGTCTGCGGCGCCAATGAAATCACCATCGTGGACGTCACCACGCCCTCGGCGCCCGTGAACCTCGGATCGTTTGGCAGTGCCCAACTAAACGGCCTCGGGACCACCTGCGCGGTCAATATCGCTGGAATCAATACAGCCGGAAGCATTCCCTTCCTAGTGGATGTCGTCGGCCTTACCAATTCGTACACCACCCAGACGCCGGTCAATTCCTCGTTCGCCGTATATAACGTGGCCACACCAACTTCGCCTGTGCTGCTGACTCTGGCGCCGACTTCCTACCCCTATATCACCAGCTTCAGTTTTCTGGGCACGTTTGGCCTGGTAACCACCAGCTATTTCACATTTAATTCGAATTTGGATATTACCGGCCAGAATGGTAATTATTTTGCATTCGATTTTACCGCGTCGTCGACTGGAGCAACCTCGGCACCCGACGTGATCGGCTCGCTCCAGAATCTACCCAATTTGACGCCTTATTCGGCGGTGCTGAATAGCGCTTTCGCCTACATTGCGGGAAGCACGGGAACCGGAGCGAACGTCAATGGCACTGGAGTGCTGGATGTCGTCGCCTTCGGCGGCGGCAGCGCTGCTGCGCCCGCCATTCTGGGCAGCGTCACGGCGTCGCCGGCTGCGATCCTGCTCAGCTTCGACATTGCGAATAACATATTGGTAGCTGCGGGTAATACTACTGAGAATCGCGATCCTGGGAACCCGAACTTCGCCTTTACCGGACACCTCACCCTGACTACGTTCAGTATCATCAACCAGGAAAATCCAGCCGTGCAGGCGAGTTTCGATACCGGCATGCCAGTGGATGGCACGCCCACCACGCGCGCGTTTTCAAACGCCGTATTTGCCGTGATCAGCAATTCGGCCGCGGCCGATGTTACCGGACCGTCATCGCTGAGCATCCTCGATGCGCGCACACCGGCCAGCCCACTACTTTACCCGTTTCTGACTGAATTTGGACTCAGCGGCGCGCTGGCAACCAACGGCGGCTATCTGCTCGTGCCCACCGTTCATGGTCTCAGTATTTACAGTTTGAATTTGCAGTGATGAAGTAGTCTTGGCTCCGCGCGCGCTTCCTCCGTCCAGGTCGGTTCAGCGGCGCTTGTGAATCTCGGCTACGTGCAGCAACCGGGCTATACCTTCCATGATTTCGGAAAAACGTTGGTCATTCCGCCGGTCGCGCTGCTGGTTTTCGGCGGCCATCAGCTCCACAGTTTGGGTGAGAGCTTCGTGGCGCTCGGTGAGTCTTTCCAAGCGTTCGTCAATGCTCATTTCTTTATGATAGCTCCCGCACCCTACCGCATGTCCTTCAGCATCTCCCGCGCCGCGTTGTACCCCGGCGCGCCCATCACTCCCCCGCCCGGGTGCGTCCCCGACCCGCACAAATACAACCCCGGCACTGGCGTGCGATACCGCGCGCAGCCCGGCACCGGCCGCATCACGAACATCTGATCCAAACTCATCTCTCCGTGAAAAATATTGCCGCCAGTCAGCCCGAAGCGCCGCTCCAAATCGAGCGGAGTCAGCACCTGCATGTGCTCGATCAGCGACCGAAATCCCGGAGCGTACTCTTCCACCAGTTCGATCACGCGATTGGCGAACGGCTCCCTTTGCTCATCCCAATTCGATTCGCGCAGCGTATAAGGAGCATATTGCAGAAAAATCCCCATAATATGTTTCCCCGCCGGCGCCAGCGAAGCGTCGTACATGGTTGGCACGGTCAGCTCCAACAGCGGCGACTGCGATGGCCGGCCGTACTTGGCGTCGTCCCAGGCATGCTCCACGTAATCCATGTTGGGGCAAATGTGCATGGTGGCCCGATGCTGCGGACCCGGCGCACCGGGCAGCGCGCGAAAATTCGGCAGCCCATTCAGCGCCAAATTGATTTTGCAGGAAGTCCCCTCAGACCGGTAGCCGCCAATCGACGCAACCAAATCCGTAGGAAGCTGCCGCGGATCCAGCAAGTGCAGAAACGTCAAATGCGGCGTCAGATTACTGGCCACAATCGAGGCATGAATCTCTTCGCCGTCACGCAGCGCCACGCCGGAAGCGCGGCCATCGCGCAGCAGAATCTTCACCACGCCGGCGTTAGTGCGAATCTGCGCTCCGGCGCTCCGCGCGGAGTCCGCAATCGCATTCGACACCGCGCCCATCCCGCCGCGGACAAATCCCCACAGCCCGCGCTTGCCGCCCACGCTGCCCATCACATGGTGCAGCAGGATGTATGCCGTTCCCGGCGAACGCGGGCCGCCGTTAGCGCCAATCACTCCATCGGTTGCCAGCGTGACTTTCACTTCGTCCGATTCGAACCACTCATCCAGTAAATCGGCCGCGCTTTTGGTGAATATCTTCACCAGGCCGACCATATCTCGCGCGCTCAGTCCAATAAACTTGCCTGCCAGTTTCAGGTAGTCAATCAAGTCGCCGACACCGCGCGGAGGAAATTCCGGCGGCGTGGTCAGCAGCAGGCTCTCGACAACTTCCGAAATCTTCTCAAGGTGTTTCTCATACGCTGGAAATATGGCCGCGTCGTGCCGCGAGAACTTCGCAATCTCGGCCAGCGTCTTGGCCCCGTCCTGGTACATGAACAGGTAGCGATGGTCCGGAAACGGGGAGAAAAAGGCGGGATCCTTGGCATCCACTCGATACCCGAATCGCGGCAGGTCCAGATCGTGAATGATGCGTTCTTGCAAGAGGCTGGTGAGATAGGCAGCGGTCGAGACCTGGTATCCGGGCCACACTTCCTCGGTTACCGCGCAGCCGCCCACCATTTCGCGCTCTTCGAGAACCAGCACTGAACGGCCGGCTCGCGCCAAATAGGCAGCCGCAACCAAGCCGTTGTGGCCGCCGCCCACGATCGCTACATCAAAGTTCTTCAACTTGCATTGTAGCCAGCCAGCGGTACAGCGCCAGCGGGCCGCAGGAAACGAACCCGGCGATGAGCCGCGGGACCTGCTTTAAGTCCTCCAATATCGTTTGGCCCTGATTCCGCCCGCAGACCAGCACGCCGCGGCGCATCGCATAGACGTTGAACAGCGTCGAGATCAGCGTGAACACAATGGAAGAAATAATGCTGGTCTTGATCTTGGGTGTATGCCGCAGCAAATGAATCGCTAATTCGATCGAATGCGAGACCAGCGGCACAACCACCAGCGCGCTGAGCGATGCCGCCCACGCCGGCTGCGCATTGCGGAAGGCCTGCGTTAACGATCCATAAAACCCCGCGCTGATGGCCCGGTATACAAACTCCGCCAGCATGGCGCCGCTCGCCGCCTGCCAGCCAGCCGCTAGATTGGCGAAGAAAAAAACCAGCGCCCGAAAAATCGAACTGAAGAAAGACGACTTCCAGTTCCAGCGCCGGACGAGCATCTCCAAGGGGTCGGTGACCAGCTTTCGCAGGACTCCATAAACGGTGCTTTCCGTTTGATCGATCACTGTTCACAGAATAGGAAATCAGCGTAAACATCCGATGAAGGTTATGTTTCAAAACAATGGGCGTGTTGGCAGGACTTCGGCAAATTCCCCCGGCCGCACTCATGGCAATGAGGGCGAGTTCTAGTGCAGCGTTGTTGTCGATTTTGGCACGGCAACTGAATTGCCGCTGCCGCTAGCCAACATGACGCGATCAACCAGCTTTGACCACGAGAAGGCCCGGGATATGTGACGAGGCTGCGAGGACAAGAGGAACGCGACGCGAGTGTCGAGCTTAATGTTCGCAACAACACTCTGAGCCGGCCGGGTTCCGCGTTGATCCTCGCCACTACGGTTTCCGGCCTGATTACAGGCTTTCCGGGCATCCTTATGATTGCCAACGGTCGCGTCGCATGCGCAAGTGTCTTTCGCGTCAACCGCGTAGAGATCTCAATAGCAAGTTCGGGTTTGCGGGTTGGGACCAGGTCTTGATGGCCTTCGGACGCCCCTCGGTTTGGCTGGGGCTCACGCGGTAATGCCGTAGATGCTTCCAACGAGAGTAGCCGCCGCTAAGGCATCGAGTTGGGGCCATCGGACCGCCGTGCGGCAACCCATACTTTCCTAAGACTTCCCGAGGTCCGCCCGATGTGTAATTGTGAGCCCAGCCACGGTGGAATCCCGAAAATCTGGAAGAGCCAATGCTAGAAGTGAAGACTAGAACGCCGGTGAGTCGTAGCTTGTATCTCGCGTTCGGGGCCGCCATTTTGGTTTTGTTCGGTTTGGGTGCGACCTCCTATTGGGCCGTAGTCAAGTCCGTTGAAAGCGACCGGTGGGTGAGGCATACCCACGAGGTCCTGGAGAACCTGCAACATCTAAGCTCCGCCATGGACAGCGTCGAATCGAGCTGCCGCGGATATGTATTGACCGGCGAGGAGTCCTATGTCGAATCCTGGCGGGTCAACCGGTTAGGCGCCCAGCAGGAGGTGGCGGCCATTAGCCGTTTGACCGGCGACAATCGCCTGCAGCATAGCCGAATGCCGGACCTCGAAGCGCTGACAGCAGCGCAGTTCCATTTTGGAGAGACGGTCGTCAATCTGCGCCGGGACCACGGTTTTGACGCGGCAGCCGAGGCGATCCGGACCGGAGCGGGCCAGCGAATCATGGATGAACTTCAAACGCTGGTTCGGAACATGGAGTATGAAGAGCTACGCTTGCTGGAGCGGCGCAACGCGGAAGCGACGCGGCACGTGAGCCAGACCAAGATTGTTCTGTGCGCCGGAACGTTGCTGGGAGTGTTGATCGCGGCGGGAGGGATCTGGACGGTCCGCCGGAACTCTGCCGCTGCCGTTGTTGCGGAAGGGGCTCTGCATGAAGGCCAGGAACGTTTCCGCACCATGGCGAACAACATCTCTCAACTGGCCTGGATGGCCGATGAGAAGGGCTCGACCTTCTGGTACAACCAGCGCTGGTTTGACTACTCCGGCACCACTCTGGAGGAGGTGTTCGGCTGGGGTTGGCAGACGGTGCATCATCCCGACCACGTGCGGCGAGTTGTGGACAAGATCCGCCGATGTTTTGAGAGCGGCGAGGTATGGGAAGACACGTTTCCCCTCCGCGGCCGCGATGGCACGTATCGCTGGTTCCTCTCGCGGGCCGTTCCGATCCGGGATTCGGAGGGAAAGGTGTTGCGGTGGTTCGGCACGAACACCGACATCAGCGAACGCCAGGCTGCCGAAAAGCATCTGGTGCAGATGGAGGGCCGTTATCGCGGGCTATTGGAAGCAGCTCCGGATGCGATGGTAGTGGTGAACGAGGGCGGGGAGATCGTTCTGCTGAACGTTCAGGCGGA
>DATFZA010000027.1:0-3274 GCA_035314765.1 Bryobacteraceae bacterium | reverse complement strand
TGATCGAGGCCCGTCTGCTGGCTGGGTGATTTGGCCAGTTCGATGGTTACATAAGAAATTGCCAGCGACGGCGAAACGCGCCCTTGGTCGAACTCAGGAAGCGCTTTGGGATGCACCTGCCCGGTCAATGTGACGCGCTGTGTGTTATCGATTTTTTGTGCGATCCGGGTTTGCTGAGCCAACCCGCTGCCGGCGAAGGCTGCCAGAGAAACAAAAGCCAGAGTTCGAATTTGCATGAATTGGTTCTACCGTCAGAGGGATGCACAGGGCCTATAAATCATGACGGCGCCGGGGGTCAAGTCGTTGCCCCGAAAAGTCTGGCGGAAGACCTGAATTAGCCCTACGGGTGCAATCGATTATGGCTCCCGCTTAGCGTTGGGAACTGGTGCGATTGCTATTTAGTACCTCCAGATTTATCTCCTAGTTTAGGAGAGATGGGAGAAGCTCAGTTTCTGGCGATCAAGCTTGGCTCGTCTGTACCCGGATTCCTGGTAGCTTTGTCTCGCGGGCGTTGGTCTTGGCTGCGATTCCCGCGAGAACTCTGCCTACGAACACCGGGCGTTTTCTACCAGAACTGCCTCTCCCGAAGGTAGATCTGTGTCGATAATTAATTAGAGGAGCACATCAACTAGCGTGGGTCAACGTGAAGCCGCTGCCGGCAGCGCTCAATCGGAATCCTGGCCCGCGATGGTGCGGGAAGCGGACCTGGACTTGGTTGCGAGGCTCCTACAGGGCTTCTATCCGCATCCGCTGCTGCTGATCATCCTCGCGTTGACTACCAATTTCCGCACGGAACATCCCGGCCTGTTCTGGGGTGCGGCCGGCTCGGTTGCCATCACAACCAGCCTGCGTATCTTTCTGAAGCTAAAAGGTGAAGGCATTCTCTCCCAGTCGCGGACTCGCCTGCGCGTGTTGATGGCGCTGACGGTGGCCGTGTCGGCAGGCACATCCGGCTTCCTGTACGCCAGCGCGCTTTGGCTGTATGGTTTCGAGAACTGGACCTTCACTATCGTGATGCTCTGGATCGTCGGCTGTGCTTCGGGCGGCACCATCTCGTTTACCCCAGACAGCAATCTGTTACGGATCTACATCTGCTTGATTCTGGGACAAGCGCTGCTGGTAGGCATTATCCGGGGAGGGCCAGAAGGCAATACCTTCGCTCTGGCTACCTTCGTCCTGGGCTCGTTTCTGGTGCTGCAGGGCGGGCTGCTGAACACTGGCTACTGGAAGCAAATGCTCGATCGCGACCGGGAGACGACGCGCAGGCGCGAATTGGAAGTTGCCCGCCAAGCCGCCGAGTCCGCCATGAAAGCTGCCGAGATGGCCAGCCAGGCCAAGAGCGAGTTCCTGGCCAACATGAGCCATGAGATCCGGACGCCCATGAACGCGGTGATGGGAATGACCAGTCTGCTTCTGGACATGAGAATGGAGCCCGACGCCAACGAGTTTGTGCAGATCATTCGCACCTCATCGGACGCCTTGCTATCGATCATCAACGACATTCTGGATTTTTCGAAAATCGAGTCGGGCAAGCTGGAACTCGAGGACCAGCCCTTCGACGTGGTGAATTGTGTGGAAGAGGCTTTGGATTTGGTCAGCCCGCTGGCCGCCGAAAAGAAAATCGAGCTGGTCACGGATATCGATAGCTCCCTGCCGCAATGGATCCTCGGCGATGTTACCCGCCTCCGGCAGGTTTTGGTCAATCTGCTGGGAAATGCCGTCAAGTTCACCGCGGCCGGAGAAGTGGTGTTGTCGGTGCATCCGGAAACGAACCAAGCCGGCGCGCCCGATCTTCATTTCGCCGTCCGCGACACGGGTGCGGGGATACCCGCCGACCGGATGGACCGCTTGTTCCGGTCCTTTAGCCAAGTGGACGCCTCCACCACTCGAAAACACGGCGGCACCGGGCTCGGTCTGGCGATCAGCAAGCGGCTGACGGAGCTAATGCAGGGCCGGATTTGGGTGGAAAGCGATTTGGGCAAAGGATCCACATTCCACTTCACCATTCCGCAACGGGTCGCCACCGGATTTGAACCGCCCAAAGTCGACTACGGAAATTGGTCCGGGAAGAGGGTTCTGGTAGTGGACGACAACCCGACCAATCGGAGAATTCTGGAAGTGCAGTTGCGCAATTGGAAGCTGGATCCGGTGGCCATCGCATCGCCAGCCGAGGCCCTGGATCGCCTGCGAACGGAGCACTTCGATCTGGCGCTAGTAGACTTCGAAATGCCGGAAATGGACGGGCTGGAATTCGCCCGGACCGTGGTTCGTCTGGGTCTGGCGCCCCATATGCCCTCCATAATGCTTAGTTCGTCGGTGAGCGCTATCAAAGAGCTGATTCGCGACGGCGGAGACAATCCGTTTGACGCGTTTCTCACCAAGCCTGCCAAATCGCGGCAACTGACTGAAGCCATGGCGCGCCTCCTCAACGGCGTTCAACCCTCCGGGGCCAAGCGCCGCATTCAGGAATTGGACCCTTCGTTCGGCGAAAAACAACCGCTGCGTATTCTGTTGGCGGAAGACAACGTGGTCAATCAAAGGGTCGGCGTGCGTCTGTTGGAACGGCTGGGATATCGTCCGGATGTCGTTTCCAACGGCTTGGAAGTCTTGGGAGCAGTCCACAGGCAATGCTACGACGTGATCCTGATGGATATTCAGATGCCGGAAATGGACGGGCTCGAGGCCGCCCGCCGGATTACGCATCAACTGGAGGCGGATAGACGTCCGCGCTTGATCGCCCTCACCGCCAACGTATTCAAAGACGACCGCGAGCAATGCACCGCCGCCGGCATGGACGACTTTCTCCCCAAGCCTTTGGATATCGCACACCTGCGCCAGGCGCTTTCGCAATGCAACCGCATTCCGGACCGCCTCCTGCCAAGCGCGCACGAGTGAGCATCGCGCGTCCTAGCTATAGCTAGTGCCGGCCTGGACGTGCGTGGTCGCGCTTCTGATCGCCTGGATGAGATGATAAAAGCTCTTTGATCGGGGAGCCTGTAGGTTGAGGTGCGGAGCAATTGCGCGCGAGCCGGCAACCTTTTGATAGCGGCCGTTCGTAAGCTTTTCCAACTCGCGAGACGGCTTGACCAGCCGATCGGGATCGCGAAACTTCGCTTTATCTTGCCTGCCGGCAAGGCCGCCGATCTCTAGCCCAGATTCGACAGCCCGAAGGTCGCCGAGATAAAACGCTTCTAACTCGCGGCAAGCAATGCGGACGGTGGTTTGACGATGACGGCCTGCCCGAACGCAAAGCCCGACAAGCTTTTCCTTAGTC
>DATFZA010000026.1:0-3744 GCA_035314765.1 Bryobacteraceae bacterium | reverse complement strand
CAAAAGGCCAAGGAGTCCGAACTGGGAACCATGCTCGAGCGCAAATAGATAGTATGTAAGGAGCCATGTTTACCCAGCTTGCCCGCACCCGCGCCATGTCGATTACCGCGGCCTGCGCAATCGCGGCCATGTTTGTTGCCGCGGCCTGCGCCCAACCCGCCCCCGATCCCGCCGGGAACAATCCCAACTGGTGGAAAAGCGCCGTCATCTACGAGATTTACCCGCGCAGTTTTGCCGACACCAATGGTGACGGCATCGGCGATCTCAACGGCATCACGGCCCATCTTGACTATTTGCAAAATCTCGGCGTGGACGCGATTTGGATCACGCCGTTCTTTCCGTCTCCGCAGGTGGACTTCGGCTACGACATTTCGAACTATCACGGGATCGATCCGCAATACGGAACCATGGAGGATTTCGACCGCCTGGTAGCGGAAGCGGGCAAGCGGCACATCCGGGTAATCGGGGATTTCGTGCTCAATCACACTTCGGACAAGCATCCCTGGTTTACCGAGTCGCGCTCCTCGCGAACCAATCCCAAGGCCGATTGGTATGTGTGGAACGATGGCAAGCCGAACCGCCAGCCACCGAATAATTGGCTCTCGATTTTCGGGCATTCCGCCTGGCAGTGGGAGCCGCAGCGGAACCAGTTTTACTATCATGCCTTCTATAAAGAGCAGCCCGACTTGAATTGGCATAACCGGCAGGTTCGGGATGCGATGTACGGCGAAATGCGTTTCTGGATGAAGCGGGGCGTGGCTGGTTTCCGGCTGGATGCCGTTCCGTCGTTGTTTGAAGACCCGCAAAATCGGGACGAAAGGGTCCTGGACGGAAGAAACGAATACGGCGATGTGCCGGTGTCGCGCGAGTATACCGACAATCTTCCCGAGGTTCACGATGTGCTGCGCGAGATGCGTGGAGTGATCAACGAGTTTCCGGGCAGGGTACTGATTGGCGAGACGTATCTTCCAAATGTCGCGGAACTCGCAAAGATGTATGGCGCTAAGAACGATGAGCTGCAGCTACCCATGGACATGCAGTACGGCATGTTGAATACGCTTTCAGCGGACGCGTTCCGCATGAAACTGCGCGACGCCGAGACCGGTCTCGGCAGTAACTTGCCGTTGTTCGCCTTTGACAATCACGACAACCGCCGCAGTTGGAACCGCTATGGCGATGGCCAGCACGACACCGCGATCGCCAAGCTGATTGCGACGCTGCTGCTGACGCCGCGTTGCGTTTCGCTGATGTACTACGGCGAGGAATTGGGTATGTCCAACAGCGATCCCAAATCGAAAGAGGATGTGAAGGATCCGATTGGCAGATTCGGCTGGCCGAAGGAAATCGGGCGCGATGGCGAACGCACGCCGATGCAGTGGAACGCGGAACGCAACGCTGGATTCAGCACCGCAGCAACGACGTGGCTACCGGCCGCGCCGAACTATAAAACGGTGAATGTGGCGGCAGAGTCCGGAGATCCCAAGTCGATTTTGAGCTACTATCGCACGCTGATTCGTTTGAGAAAGGAAAATCCGGCTCTGCGTAGCGGCGGCCTGAAAATGATCGATCAAGAGAACCATAACGTGCTGTCTTTCCTGCGGACCGGGCCAGGGATAAAGACGGTGCTGGTCTCGGTCAACTTTACCGCCGATCCGCAGACGGTTCGCTTCGAGAATGCTTTCACGGTTCTGGTGAGTTCCTTTGACGCGGCGGGGTCGAGCAAGGGAATCTTGGAACTGCCTCCGTTCGGAGCTTTTGTAGGCGAATTCCGGTGAGAGCGGCGGCCCTTGCCGGTGGACTTTGTCTTAGTCTGGCCGCGCAACCACAGATTTCGCGGCCGGTGCACTCCTGGGAATTTGTGGACGCCACCGGCCCGCGCGCAGGTCTGTTCGGCAACGAACAGGGCACGCTCGAAGCCTTTGTTTATCCTCTGAAGATCTTCCGGGACTTCCGCTTAGTCTTTCATTCCGGCGGCCACGAGATTCCCGCGGCCAAGGTTGCGCGGCGCATGGTATCCGTTCCTGGCGTTTACACGATTGTCTATACCGGCGACGATTTCCGCGTGTCGGAGCAGCTATCGGTTCCGCGGGATTCGAGCGGAGCGCTGATCCGGCTGGAGATCGAGGCCCAAAATCCGCTGCGCATCGATCTAACGTTTGCCCGCGATTTTCAGTTGATGTGGCCGGCGTCGTTCGGAGCGGCTTACGGCGAATGGCGCGAGAAGGAGAAGGTCTTCCGGTTCGGAGTGGATGGTCAAACCGCCGCTGCAGTGCTTGGTTCGCCGGACGCCGGTTTGGTTGACGATGGATACGCGACGAACTATTCGTCCTCGGCCGAAACCACATTGACGCTCGGCACGGTGCGCGGGCATGGAGAGCGGACGATCGCGATTGCGGCATCGATGAAGTCGTGGGATGACGCGCTAGCGGAATACCGTGGCCTGATCGCGCACGATCGCGACAAAGTCCGTGCGGCTTCGGAGTACTTCCAAAGCTATCTGGCAAACACGGTAAAGCTGCGCCTGCCGGATCGCCGTTTGCAGGAAGCGTACGACTGGTCGCGCGTCAGCGTAGTCGAGGCGCTGGTGCAAAATCCTCTGTTGGGTGAGGGCCTGGTCGCGGGCTTCGGGCCGTCGAAGGGCGGGAATCGGCCGGGATTCGCATGGTTCTTTGGACGGGACTCATTCTGGACTTCCTTCGCGTTGACCTCAGAGGGCGATTGGGAAACGGCGCGCAAAGCGATCGAGTTTGTGGCGCACTTCCAGCGCGAAGACGGCAAGATTCCGCACGAAATATCTCAGTCGGCATCTCTGGTTCCGTGGTTCCAGAATTTTCCCTATGGATACAACGCGGCCGATTCCACTTCGCTCTACATCAGCGCCGTGCGCGATTACGTACAAGCCAGTGGAGACATGGCGTTTGCCCGCGAGCAGGCCCCGCGTTTGTGGAAAGCCATGGATTTTCTGCGCTCGACGTTCGATGACGCCGGTTTTCCCAAGAATATCGGCGTTGGGCCGGGCTGGGTAGAAGGCGGGCCGCTGCTGCCAGTGCGTCTGGAGATCTACCAGGCTGGCTGTTACGTTGAATCACTGCGGTCGCTCGCGTGGCTGGCGCGAGCGTTGAATGAGCCGGAGCGTGCCCGTAAGCTCGACGAGGAGTTTACGGAAAAGCGTGCGGCGATGGAACGGCTGTTCTGGCGGCCGAACACGCATGCCTACGCGTTTGCGCTTGACCTGAATGGCAAGCCGGTGGACGAACCGAGCGTGCTGGCCACCGTGCCGATGTGGTTTGAGTTGCTCGATGCGAAGAATGCCGGTGAGATGATCGGCCTGTTGTCGGCGGAAGCGCACGCTGCAGATTGGGGCATGCGAATTCTGTCGTCTGAAAGCAAGCTGTACGATCCGTCGGGCTATCATTTTGGTTCCGTCTGGCCGCTGTTTACGGGATGGGCTTCTGTCGCGGAATATCGATACCACCATGCGCAGGCGGGGTTCGCGAATTTGACGGCAAACGCGGAATTGGCGTTGATGGCCGGCGGCAATACGACGGAAGTGTTGTCCGGCGATACGGCGTCGCCGTTGTCGACGGCTTCTCCGCACCAGACCTGGTCGGCGGCCATGGTGATCTCGCCGCTGCTGCGAGGCCTGGCAGGCTTGGAGTTGGATGGTTTGCATGGGCGCGTGGAGTTTGCTCCGCACCTGCCTGCCGATTGGCCGACTCTTGGCGTAGACGGGATACGGATGCC
>DATFZA010000025.1:0-10610 GCA_035314765.1 Bryobacteraceae bacterium | reverse complement strand
TCCACGACGCCAAGACCAACCTGTCGCGCTATCTAGCCGAACTGCGGTCGGGCGAGGCGTTGGTGCTTTGCAACCGCAATCAGCCGGTGGCGGAAATCCGATCCCTCCGCAAGAAGGTTCGCAAGCCACGGATCGGCGCAGCCAAGGGCCAATTCGTGGTTCCCGATTCATTTTTCGATCCTTTGCCGGACGAACTCTTGAAAGCCTTCAGGGGCAAGTGACACGCTTGCCATGAAACTTCTTGTGGACACATGCACGTTTTTGTGGATCGCCGCGGAATCCCCGCGGTTGAGCAAGACCGCCGCGAAAGTTTTTCTGGATGGGAACAACGAACGTTACCTCAGCGCCGCCTCCGCCTGGGAAATCGGGATCAAACACGCTGCCGGACGCCTTTCTCTTCCGGAAAGGCCGGATATTTTTGTTCCGGCGATTCGCGAAGCAAGCGGGATTGAGTCGCTGGACATAGATGAGGAATCCGCTCTTCACGCCGGCAGGCTCCCAGAACTCCACTCGGATCCGTTTGATCGCATGCTGGTTGCGCAGGCCATTGTGCATGGGATGACGATTCTAACGCCTGACCCGGAGATTGAACGGTACGCCGTGCGCGTCTTGTGGTGACGCGCCCGCTAGGGAACCGGCGGCGTGGAAGTCAATGCGTCTTCCAACATCGCGATCAGCGCGCCGGACCGCAGTTCGTCGAATTTTCTCGCAAATAGTGCTTTCGAACCGAGCAGCTTGTCCAAGTCTTGCGGATCGAGGACCTTGGGATGCGTGTCCGAGGGCGTATTCCAGTCTATGTAGTGGCAGCCATGCTCATTGGAGCGGAAATATTCACCCTGGCCGGATACGACTTCAAAATCGTGGCTAATCCGCGATGCAAATGGCGACTGCTTAACGATGGAATGAAAGACTAGTTCATCCGGACAAAACGTGTTTTTAAAGAATTTATAATATTCATCGTTGGACGACACAAACTCTAAGATATACTCGATACAGTCGCGGGTGAGCGCCCACCACGTAGACCCGTGATACAGGCCGATGCGACCATATGGCCTGCGCGGCAGTTTTCCGGAATGCTTTCTCCAGTTCGCTTCGCCCGAGTCCATAAACCAGTAATAATTGACAAATCGATTGTGCGGTTGGTTCTCGCCGGAGTTGAGCTTTCTGTCCACGCGCATAAACTCTCTGGTCGAATTAAAGTCCGCCAGTATTTGGGCGTTGGATTTGATGGGGAAATCCGACCCACTCAGCAGGCAAAACCTGCGCAATGACGAGCTAAAGCTCAGTGCCTCGGATAAGAGGGCCAGAGTCGCCTCAATCACGCTGAAGCCTGCCCAGTTCACTTCACGCCGGTCAGTTATAAAGGTGATGTTGCTTCGCGCGGTGATGTTGTTTCGCGGTTCGACGGTTTCCTTGAAGATGGTTTCGTCGGTCTTGGCATCGATATGGATGAAGAAGGCGCATCCAGGCGCGTCCAAGGCTCTGACGAGTCTCGCGAGGTGATTCGGCTGGTGGTGGGCCAGGATGAGATAGGCAGTCTGCAAGGGCTCACTCCGCCATATATTACCGCTTCAGCCTTCCCGTGTTGTGCTCACGCCTGTCCTATTCTAATCCTTCGCTCTCACTCCGGAGCGAAGGCGAGGGCGTCGGCCGTTTACCCGGACCTGGCCTGCGCGTGAATTCGGGCATTCATTCCACCGCCGGCAGAAGTCGCCTCATCCTGGATGCCGCCATGCTGCGAGCCATAATTGTGTACATGGCCAGCCAGCCCGCTGAACCGCTCAGCGAGGAACAGTACCTGCACCTCGAGCGTCAAGCCGAAACCAAGAGCGAGTTCCACAACGGCCAGATGTTCGCCTTGGCCGGCGCCTCGCCGAATCACGCGCTCCTCGCCAATCGCATCGTGCCGCACCTTTAATGGCGATCTGCGAATCAAGATTGCCTCGGCTGGGCTATACACTTACGCCGATTGCAGCGTGGTTTGCGGCGAATTACAATATCCCGGCGATCAGAGCGACGTGATCCTCAATCCTCTGCTGATTGTGGAAGTTCTCTCTCCCTCTACCGAAGGCTACGAACGCGGAAAAAATTTTGAGCTTCACCGGACCATCGAGAGTTTCCGGGAGTATTTGACCGTGCATCAGGACGGGCAGCATGTCGAGCACTACTCCAGACAGGACGATGGCAGTTGGCTGCTTCGGGAAAACACCGGCGCGGGCGGTTCGACTGCGATTGCGCGTTTGGGCGTCCGCATCGGTCTTGAAGATCTCTACGCACCCGCTCTGATCGGCTAAACCAAACGAGTCAATGCCAGTGCCGCTGTCTTCCGGCGACAAGCTGGCGTCACCGCACACCCCAGCGTCAGCGCAAACCTAAGTTCCGCATCAGCCGGTACAGGTAATTCGGATTTACGCCCAGCAGCTTGGCCGCCTCGCTGTGATCGCCTCCAGCCTGCTCGAATGCCCGGGCGATAGCCTGCCGCTTGGCTTCATCAATAGCGCCCTGTAGCGGGATGGCCGCGCTCGCATCGGCGGCGCTGGCAGTCTCGCGGATGGCTTCCGGCAGATCCTCGAGCTCGATCATGTCGCCTGTGCCCAGCACTACCGCGCGTTCGATGGCGTTTTCTAGTTCGCGAATGTTGCCTGGCCATTCGTAGCGCGACAGGTACGGTTGCACTTGGGGCGAAATGCCGGTGATCCGCCGGCCGCATTGCTGGCCGAACTTGGCCGCAAAGTGCATCGCCAGCGGCAGAATGTCGCTGGCCCGGCGCCGCAGCGCCGGTGTCTTCAAGGTCACCACGTTCAGGCGGTAATACAGATCCTGACGAAACCGTCCGGCGCGCACCTCCTCCTCGAGATTTCGGTTGGTGGCGGCAATGAGCCGTATGTCGAGCTTGACCGGATGCGTGCCGCCGACGCGTTCGACCTGACGCTCCTGCAATACCCGTAGCAGCTTAACCTGCAATTGCATAGGTATTTCACCGATTTCATCCAGAAATACCGTGCCGCCGGCAGCGAATTCCAGCCGGCCCTTCTTTTGAACGACGGCTCCGGTAAATGCGCCTTTTTCGTGGCCAAAAAGCTCACTCTCGAGTAGCGTTTCTGAAAGCGCCGCGCAATTGACGGCCACGAACGGGTTGCTGGCACGGGAGCCGCTTTGGTGGATGGCCCGTGCCACCAGTTCCTTGCCCGTGCCGGTTTCTCCCAGGACCAAGACCGTGGCGTTGGTTTGCGCGGCGCGCGCGATGTTGCGCTGCAACTCTTTGAGCGGTGCGCTGTCGCCGATCATATGATGATCCGGATGCAGTTCCGCTTCGAGACGCTCATTCTCCGTTTCCAGCCATTCCAGTTGAAACGCGTTCTCCATGGCCATGGAGGCGAGCTGCGCGATGGCCACCAGAAGCTGGAGGTGCGTCTCGCGGAATGCCGCGCCTTCCAGGTAGATCACGCCACAGGCCTGCCCGCGTATAACTAAGGGCGCGAGCAGCAGGGGCACGTGCGGTAGGGGTTGGGGCGCAGCGCCCGTGACCCCGTCAGCGCTCCGCGGGGCATCCTCGACCAGCAGCCCGCAGGCCTCGGTTAACACGCGCTTCACCAGATTCCGGCTGATCGTCACGGGACGTTGCAAGCCCGTGTCAGGATCCTTAACAGCCAGCGAGGAGGGCTCATCGAACCCATCTTCATACAGAAGAATCGCCCCGCGGCCCGCGGGAATGACTTCGATGATGAGAGACAACAAATGCTGTTCCAGCCGGTTCCGGGCTGAGGAACCCCGCCCCCGATAGATGGCATGAAAGGAGTGGAGCATGGCGCTGACCTTTAGCAGCGCGTGGAGATCGGCGGCCGCAGGTTGGCCGGTCAAAAAAGAATCCGGACCCGCTGGCAGGGAGATAGTTGGTTCCTCGGCGGGTTCTTCGAAGACAACATCGTCTTTGAGCAAGAACTGCAAAACCGTCCGGCCGACGGCGATGCAGTCGCGATGCGCCAGCAGTTGGTCCTTGACGGGGACATCGTTCACCACCGTGCCGTTATGGCTTCCGAGGTCGCGAATGACGAAGCCGTCGCCTTGGCGAACGATAACACAGTGCTCGCGGGACACTGAGCGGTCCGGAACGGAAAAATGATTTTGCGGGTCGCGCCCGATGCTGAACCGGTCACCGGCGATCGGATAAGCGGTTCCGTGGCCCGGCCCGGCGATCACCATTAGTTTCGGACTCATCGTCTTTGTCCCTTTTCACCTTTTGGTGACAGGATTCACCTGGAGGTACACGGACTCAGCCGGAAGGAGCGCCCTGCATGAACCATATTATGTGGTATTTCAACGCTTTGCGCAAAAAACTCAGTAGGGTCCGAGTTTGGCGTGGCGCATGCATTTACCAGCGCGTATCCGCAAGACGAAACTTGAGGACACAGAGGACACAAAGGAGAGACGAACATGAAAACGCTGAACACTTTCATCCTGGCCATGGGCGCGGCTGCCCTGCTGGGAACCACCGGGCTTTACGCCCAACCCAGGGCCGTCGCCGACGTCCCATTTAACTTCACCGTGAAAACCGTGCCGATGCCCGCCGGTAAGTACGAACTGCACGCTGCATCGACCACGGACCGCGCGATCCAGATGAGGAATATCGAGACGGGCAAGTCCGTCTTCGTGCCGCGCACGCTTTCGCCCGACGCCGGCAAAGGGGAGGCATCGGGGAAGATCGTCTTCCATCGCTACGGCGACCGATACTTCTTCTCCGAAGCCCGCACTCCGGACGGTCTTCACTTCCGCTATACGCCGTCCAAGCTGGAGCGCGAACTCGGGACGGGGAGGCAGTTGGCTTTAGCCAACATTCCCTTGACTACCTTTGGGCAGTAGACCTAGTCTTTTCGACGCCATCGAAGTCCCCACGCACCACCGCTCCGGCGAAGGCGGTGGTGCGTTTCGATGATAGCGAAAAAGCGTACGCCCTCGCGCCGGCTCCGCAAGTGATCGGATTGCTCGCCGGGCTGCTGAAGCGCACGGGAGACACGCGCCGGGCGGAAGACCTGCTCGGGAAGCTTCAGCCCGCCGATGCGTACGGCGTTCCCCGAGTCCTGGCCATTTACCACGGGGTGCTCCAGGAATTCGACGCGGAGGCGGACTGGATCGAGAAGGCCATCGACCAGCACGATCCTAACGGTGCTCTCTATCTGC
Organism: Bryobacteraceae bacterium; assembly: GCA_035314765.1. GTDB lineage: Bacteria > Acidobacteriota > Terriglobia > Bryobacterales > Bryobacteraceae > DATFZA01. Next base: position 5,432 of record DATFZA010000025.1, on the reverse strand, counting down.
GGCTCTTTTCCGGCTCTTTTCCGGACGGGAGCTGCGATCCACTCCGCGCTGGGCAGGCTTGATGCGCAGGCTCAATCTGCCGGAAGCGTGAAATCGCGCGCCCTCACCTCTTTGCGCTGGTTTCGAATCCTCACTACTATTAGGTTAGTAAGGACGAGGGAGCTGAACGATGAACAGTGACGCGAAACTGACCAGCAAAGGTCAAACCACCATCCCGAAGCCGATTCGCGATAGTCTCGGCATGAAAGCCGGCGACAGAATGAGCTTTACACTCATGCCGGACGGCGTTGTCGTGATGCGCGTCAAGAACAAACACATTTCCGATGTGGCGGGGCTTCTGTTTAAGAAAGGCCGCAAGGCGGTGCCTGTTGAGCAGCTCTCGCGCTGATGCTCGGTCTGGATACCAACGTGCTAGTCCGGTACTTGGTCCGCGACGACTCATTACAATTTGAGAAGGCGAGAAGATTCATTCGCCGCGAAATGAGCAATGGCGAACCAGTTCTGGTGAGTTTGCTGGTTTTGCTGGAAGCCGAGCGGGTCCTGCGGACCCGATATGGGCTGGCGAAGGCAGAGATCCTCTCGGCGGTTTCCGCCCTCTTGGATGCCTCCGATCTGGCCCTTGAAGACGAGCCGTCGGTCGAACGCGCCGTTTATTCCTGGAAGCATTCGTCCGCCGATTTTGCGGATTGCCTGATTGACGCCCGCAATCGCCGGATCGGTTGCCGCGCCACCGCGACTTTCGACGCCAAGGCACTGAAACTCACGGGATTCATCGCCGTTTGAGACCCGGAGGAGACCGTAGCGGCCAATCAACCGCTCGGCGGCAGTAAAGTGGTTCGTCCGCACTTGGCGAACCGTGATCCTTACGGTGCCGTATATCTGCGGCTCTGGTATGGCAGGGTGCGGCGCTCCACTCCGCGCTGGGGGGTTGATGCGGAAGCTAAATCTGCCGGAGCACCCATTCTTAGGCAATAACTCCGCTTGCCGGTAGCGGCAGAAATCTCTGGTGCGCATGCTATTCTTCCAGCATGGTACGTCGCGAGATCGAAATCGACGAAGAAACCAACCGCCTTCTTACCGAACTTGCCTCGGAGTATAAAGGCGATTTGAGCCTGGCTCTGGCGGATCTGGTTCACGCCCGCGAAGGAGTGGAAGAGTTCGCTGAACGAAGCGAAGCGGCCCACGAAAGTGCGCTGCGCGAATTGCGCGACCGATCCGAAGCCGATTTCAGCGAAGGCCGCACGGTAACCTGGGAAGACGTCAAGGCTCGCAACGGGTTGTGAAGATCTTGTTCGCTGCGGCCGCGGCCGAAGCCTTTTCCGAACTCCCCCAATCCACGAAAAGAAAAGCAGCCAGCTCGATTAGACTGTTGGAACAACACCCCCGAATGTACCCGGTACGGAGGCGCGGACTAATGCGTGGATACCGATTTTTCGCCGCCGGAAGACATTTGATCTACTACAGCGTGAACTCGCAGGAAGTACGCATCACTGCGATCATTCCAGGTGCAATGAACCGGGCATAAGGTAAAGACCGCTCTGACTCCCGACCTACGGCGCTACAATCTAAGTGACCATGTTGACCGCGCACGCCTACGATCGGCACATGGAACAATTGTTCGAGAGAATGCGGCGTTTTCACGCGGCCATGGATGCCGCAGGGCTCTCGTACCGAATTATTGGTGGAGTAGCGGCGTTCCTTCACGTCTATGATCGTGAGCCTGACCAAGCCCGGTCCACCAGGGATGTGGACGCAGCCGTGGCTCGAGCCGACCTGCCCCGAATCATTGCCGCCGCGGAAAAGGGAGGGTTCCGCCACCGGCACGCTCGCGGAATCGACATGCTGATGGATGCGGACCAGCCTGGCGCTCGTTCCGCGGTACACCTGATTTTTATTGGCGAGAAGGTCCGGCCCGGTGACTTGGCGGAGATCCCCGCTTCCGATCCCGTCCGCACGAAAGAAGGAATCTGGATCTGCCCCGTAGCCGACCTGGTGCGCATGAAGCTCACCAGCTTCCGCCTGAAAGATAAGGTCCACATCCAGGACCTCGATGGCGTCGGGCTCATCACTCCGGAAATCGAGGCGGGCCTTCCGGGCGCTTTGCGCGAGCGTCTTGACGAAGTCCGGACCCTGGAATAGCAGCGGACTCGAGAATTCGCCGTGGAGGCTGGCTCGGTAACGCTCCCGCACCGAGGTTGCGTCCCATAGACTTTCTGGTACTCGGGCGGCGGGCGCGATTCCGCCGCTTAAGAGCTAGAATGGGAGCGGAGCGGGTCCGACTTTATGCTACTTCGTTTTCAACTGGAATATTGGAAAGACGGTGCTTGGTTCGTCGGGCGTTTACCGCAGGTTCCGGGAGTGTTCAGTCAAGGCGGGACTCTTGGTGAACTGGAAGAGAACATCCGGGATGCCTACCGGATGATGCTTGGGGAACAAGATCCGCCGCCTTCGGACTGCTTCGTCGCGACGAAAGAGATCGAAGTTCCGGCTTGAAGCGGCGAGAATTTGTTCGCAAGTTGGAAGCCGCCGGAGTGGCGCTAAAGCGGGCCGGCAGCGGCCACGATATCTATTACAATCCAGCCACTAAGCGCTCTGCGCCGGTTCCCCGCCACACGGAGATTCCGGAAACTCTCTGCAAGCTGATTGAGCGTCAATTGGCGATTGGGGGAGGCTCATAGAATCTTGCAATTGAACGAAGCCCGAATAAATGACCCCGCTTCTTACTTTCCGTCCACGGAAAATGCCAGCAGCGCATTGCCGGGAGCGCCGCCGAATACTCCGTATCCCGAGTTGACGTAGAGCATGCCGCCCACGATCACGGGCCCAGGTCCGTCAATGGCGCCGCCGGTAGCCTTAACGCCGTTTACGCCCTGGTATTCACGGGCCGTATCCACGTCCCAAACGATGCGGCCGTCTTTTGTCGAATACCCGCGCAAATGGCCGTCCACGGATCCTGAGAAGACCACGTCTGGAATGACAGTCACGGCAGCCGATTGCGCGGGACTGCACCCGGCGCGGTCGCCGCAGTCCGCCGGGGGCGCAGTCCATACGCGTTCCCCGGTTGCCAGTTTCAGGGCGAAGAGCCCACCGCCCGCTCGCGGGTCTAGCGTGAAGGCCCCCAGCGGGCCCGAGCGAGCGCCGGCAGAATCCGGCGGGCCGGCCCGGAAGCCAACATAGGACAGGGCGGCGTATACGTTGTCCCCATCGGCCGCGGGCCCCCATTGAATTCCACCCAGCGCCGAGCCTTTGCCGATGCGCGTCTGCCACAAAACCTCGCCTTGCTGGTCCGGATCCACCGCGTGGACTACACCCGATTTTTGTCCCGCAATCAGCGCGCGGCGGCCATTCGGCAGCCTGACCAGCATTGGAGACGAACCGAAATCGAAATCCGGACCTTTGGCTTGCGGGCAGTTCTCCTCGATCGCGGGGTTGCCGCAGGCGATATTGAATGCGTCGCCTGCCGTCATCTGGCGGGACCAGAGCATGTTTCCGGTTTCCATGTCGAAGGCCAGAAAAGCATCGGAAGTGCGCGCCGCCGGATCGGAATAACTGTCTCCCGTGGTTACATAAACCGCCCGTTTTGCGGCGTCTACAGTTGGCGACACCCATACGCCCGCGCCGGAAGGCCCATAAAGCTGCACGCCTTTCCGATTCTTACGAGTCGGCTTGGGCTGCTCGGGAATAGTAAAAGCCTGCCAGATCGTTTTGCCGGTCGCGGCATTCAGCGCCGAAACGCTTCCGCGGAACTTGCAGCAGCTGAGTTGGCGTCCGCTCCCACAACCTCTTCGGCCGAAGAAGCCGGCACGTACAGCCGCCCTTCGAAAAGCGTCGGTGCTCCCGTGATCACAGCCATAGGATGATAGTTGACGCGGGTCTTCCAGTAGATATTGCCCGTCATTGCGTCAACCGCGTAGGCGTTGGCGTGCTGATCGCCGAAGTACGCCGTCCAGCGTCCATCCTGTTGGCCAATCGTGATGGCGGAACGCACCGCGTAGTCCGGCTCCATCACCCAATAGATGCAGCCAGTGGATGCGTTGAGAGAATAGACGCGGCGGCCTGCGCTTCCCACGAAAATTCGTCCACCCACCACCGTCGGCTGGGCGAAGGCGCGCGCGTCCCCGGGAAACCCGAAAGCCCACTTCAGCTTCAAACGCGGAACGTCACCTGCAGATAGTTGCGCCATAGTGGCTGGCTGAAAGCGCTGGTTGGACGCGTCGACACCCCACCCGTTCCAACGCGGCTGTGTCAGCGCCTGGTCGAGAGGCGGTCCCGCATCCCGGCAGTATGCCTCCTTGGCGAAGGCCTCCTTGGCCATAACCTTGCCGGTAACAGACTGGCTCACCGCGCGAATCTCCGCCTGCGTCAATCCGTAACCCTGCATCGTCATGGCGCCCGAAATCAGTGCGAATTGCACGTTCTCCGGCGACATTTGTTTCAGCGCCGCAGGCTGGGGCGCGCGCCCCACGCCGCCGTCATGACAACTGGCACAACGTTGGCGGTACAGGGCGCCGCCATCCTGCGCTGAGAGCGACGCAGCAAGTGCCAGCAACGGGGCACAGAGGCTTAGATTCCGCATCCGCCAAGAATACATCAATTCCGGCCGGCATTGCTTCGGGGGACGGTTGGGCGAAGGCTGGGACCAATAGCCGTGGCGTACACTAATAGAACTGGAGCCGTCCATGTCTGACCACACTATTCTTGACCGCAGATCCTTTCTGAAAACCGCCGGCATTGCCGGGCTCGCCCTTTCCCGGCTGTCCGCGCAAAACCGCGTGCTGGGCGCCAACGACCGCATTCAACTGGGAGTGATCGGTGTGGGTGGCCGCGGTTCGGGCGACGCCGCCAGCTTTCAGAAATTCGGCGAAAAGAACAATGCCTGCCAGATTGTGGCCGTCTGCGATGTGTATGAGAAACGCAAGCGCACTGAGGCGGAATTGTATCAGTGCAAGGGCTACAGCGACTACCGGGAGCTGATCGCGCGGCCGGACATCGACGCAGTGATCATCGCCACTCCCGATCATTGGCACGCGCGGATGGCGATCGACGCGATGAACCAGGGCAAAGACGTTTACCTCGAAAAGCCGATGTGCCACACCAACGAAGAGATTCGGGATTTGGTGAAGGCGGTGCACGCCACCAAGCGCGTGCTGCAAGTCGGCTCACAGACCACTAGCGCCGATCAGTGGTGGAAGGCGCGCAAGGCGATCGCGGACGGCATGATCGGACAGATGCTGAGCAGCCAGGGTTCCTATCATCGCAACTCCGTGAAGGGCGAGTGGAATTGGCCGATTGACCCCGATGCCGGCCCCGATGGCAAAGGCGACAACTATATCGATTGGAAGACCTGGCTGGGTCCGGCGCCGGAGCGGCCCTACGATGCCGACCGGTTCTTCCGGTTCCGCAAGTATTGGGACTATTCCGGCGGCATTGCC
>DATFZA010000024.1:0-4219 GCA_035314765.1 Bryobacteraceae bacterium | reverse complement strand
GCCAGCCAATTTCCGGCGCTGGAAGGCGAAAGCCAGACCGCAACAGGATGAACCAGCCCGAGGTGAGGCCAAAACCCACGACGGCGGCGGCGTACCCCCGGCGGCGGCAGAGTCCTTCCACTCCCAGGGTGAATGGAACGGCGACGACCAGATCGACAACATAGTGCTGCCCAGAGCCAAGCGCGGACAGTAGCGTAAGAACCAGGAAGAGAGTGGCAACGATACGCGCCCACCAACTAAGCCGCCAGGCGCTCCACCAAACGAGCAGAGCCCAAGTGGCTTGCATCGAAGGAATGGCGTTGCGCGGGCCGGCTACTGCCGTCATGCCGATACTCAGTTCGCTCAAAGACGGTAAATGGTCCGGAAAGTCCTGCGGAAACAGATGCCGCGGGCCGGTAGCCGGGCAGCATTGCTGCAAGAAAATGCCCAATAATCCCGCGATGACAAAAGACCGCAGCACGCTGGGCTCGCGGCCGATGCCGCAATGTACCGCCCAGGCGCGGTAGAGCGGCGGAAACATCAAAAGCAGAGCGTACGTCCAGGTGGAAACAGTGGCCAGAAGCGGCATCGCCTTCCACCAGCCGATCACCACGGGAGCTGGCGACACGCCCAGACTGCAATCGAACGCATACAGGGACAGATCGAACGTTTTCGGCCAGAAGTTCTGTGTCAGGCTCGCCGCAATCGAGGCCGCGGCCAAAAACAGCGGCAACACCCAGGCATCCTCAAAGGCATGGACCTCTGGCTCCGACTTGAACCAAAGGGCCTGATAGGCCAGAATCGTTATACTTCCCAATCCGGCGAAGGCTCCGATGCTGGTGATGGTCGAGATGGGGTCGCCTCCAAATGGCGCGCCCAATAGCTTGTAAAGGAGGCCATATCCAACACCCAGGACCATCGCCGACCCGATTTGGGACTGGTTCGCACGGGTGCCTAGGTGAAGGAACACTGCGCCGGCGAAGCCGCAGGCGAGGGTGGAATTGACGCCCAAATGGCAAATGACCATGACCAGCGCGAGCGCCAGTACGATAGCGAGCAACGCGAGCACACGAAGGCTCTGCTCGTGAGAGTTCACAATCCATAGATCGTTGGAACTAAAGAAGGACTTTAGAGTCAGTCCGTTTCGTCTTTCCCAGGGGCTCGGACGCGTGAGCATCGAGGCTGGCCCACCTCCGATGCGATAATAGAGCTTCCATCATGCCAGACCATGCCGGCGCCGCTCCCCCTCATGCCGCGGAAAAAACAGACCAAGAACCCATGCTCTATTGCCCGCGTTGCAATGCCCGCCTGATGGAGCATAAATGCAAGCTGGTTTGCGAGCGATGCGGCTATTACATGAGTTGCGCCGACTACTATTAAGGAACACAGATGAAAAAACTTCCCCTTCTGCTTCTTGCGGCATGCGCGGTAATTTTGGCCTCCGCCAATTACGACGCCGAAGGCAAACGCTGGTGGTCCCATATCGAAGCCCTGGCCAACGATTCGATGGAGGGCCGCAACACCGGCAGTCCCGGTCATCTTAGAGCCGCGCGCTATGTGGCCGGCGAGTTTGAGCGCGCCGGTTTGAAGCCGGCCGGAACCGATGGCGGATACTTGCAACCGGTGGAGTTCGACGTCAAGCACCTGGATGAGCGGAATTCCCAAGTGATGCTGGTCCGGCACGGCGCCATTGAGCCGCTCACGCTGGGCGAAGACGCCAACCTGAGTTCTCGCGGAATGGATGGCGATCTGAACGCCGGCGCGGTGTTCGTGGGCTATGGGCTCACGGTCCCCGAGAAATCGTACGACGATTTGGCGGGTCTCGATCTCAAGGGCAAGATTGCCGTGATGCTGTCCGGCGGGCCGAAAATGCCCAGCGCCCTGCGGGCGCATTATTCTTATCAAGGCGAGCGCTGGAAATTCCTGAAAGCGGCCGGAGTTATCGGGATTATCACCATCCCAAATCCGAAATCGATGGATATTCCCTGGCCGCGCCAGGCGCTGGCCCGCTCCATGCCGTCCATGGTGCTCACCGACCCCGGTCTTCAGGAAACGCAAGGCCAGCGGTTCGTGATGACCTTCAATCCCGAGCATGCCGACAAGCTCCTCGCCGACACCGGCCACACCATTGCCGAGCTTCTGGACGACGCCGATCGCAACCGCTCGCTGCCGCATTTCCCTTTGAAGGTGGCCATCCGCGCGCACACCACTCTTGAGCAATCGAAAGTAGAATCGCAGAACGTGGCCGCCGTGTTGCCGGGCACCGACTTGAAGAACGAGTACGTCGTGTTGAGCGCGCACCTCGATCATGTGGGAATCGGCCAGCCGATTGACGGCGATTCCATTTATAACGGCGCCATGGACGACGCTTCCGGAATCGCGACCATTCTCGAAATAGCCCGTACAATGCAGGATTCGCACGCCAAGCTGCGCCGTTCGATTCTGTTTCTGGCCGTGACCGGAGAAGAGAAAGGCCTGCAAGGGTCCAAGTATTTCGCGGCCCATCCTACGGTCGATGGCGATCTGGTGGCCGACATTAATCTGGACATGTTTCTTCCGCTGCACGCGCTGCATTATCTCGAGGTGCAGGGCCTGGACGAATCGACGCTGGGCGACGAGATTCGCGAGGTCGCTTCCGCCGCGCACGTCGAGGTGCAAGCGGATAAGGAACCCAACCGCAATCTCTTCATCCGCAGCGATCAATACAACTTCATCCGCCAAGGGATTCCCGCTTTGGCCTTCAAATTCGGCTATCTTCCCGGCTCGCCGGAAGAGAAGTTGCACAAGGATTGGCTGAAATACCGCTATCACGCACCCTCGGACGATCTCAACCAGCCGGTGGACAAGGCGGCCGCGGCGCGCTTCAACGAGATCATCCTCAAGCTGGCCGAGCGCGTGGCTAACAGCGACAAGCGGCCGGTCTGGAAGCCGGACAGCTTCTTCCGCCGGTTTGCGAACTCCTAGCCGCTAGTGTTTCAAGAGTCCGAACCTCATCAAGCTTTCGGCGGTGGCGACAACAGCATCCTCATTGGAGCGCGGAGACCAACCGAGCATCCGCCGCGCCTTGTCGCGCTTGGCGGCCAGCCGCACCAGCCAATCCGGCAGTTGCAGACGCGGCACCCGCTTCTCGACGTGCTCGAGACCCTGCTCACCGAAATTCCCATTGCTGTTGCCCGACGGCAGAACAGAATGGATCGACGGGCGAAGCCGGACGAGGCGCCGGCGTCCAGCCGGGGCCGGCCCCACAAATAAGTCACAGACTGAATACTCTGGTATTCTTCTGGGTACGGAACGAAGAAAGTAGTCCGACCATTAAAGTCATCCAGGTTTCGGGCATCCGCAAGACGTATGGACGGACAGTGGCCGTTTCCGAGATTTCGTTTGAAGTCAGTGAAGGCGAAATTTTCGGATTGATTGGTCCCAACGGCGCCGGGAAGACAACCACGATGGAATGCGTGGAAGGAGTGCGGCGGCCGGACCGGGGAACGATCTCGATTCTGGGCCTCGATCCATTCCGCGACGTGTATCAGCTACAGAACCGCATTGGGGTGCAACTGCAACAGGCACAGCTACAAAAGCGGATCAAAGTATGGGAGGCGGTAGATCTGTGGGCCTCACTGTATTCGAACCCGGTGAACGGCGGCCGGCTGCTGGAACAGCTCGGGCTTTCGAGCAAACGCAACGCCTGGTTCATGACGCTCTCCGGCGGGCAGAAGCAGCGGCTGTTCATCGCACTGGCGCTGATCAACGACCCGGAGGTAGTATTTCTGGATGAGCTGACCACGGGGCTCGACCCGCAGTCGCGCCGGGCGATCTGGGAACTGGTGCGCGGCATCCGCGATCGCGGCAAAACCGTCTTGATGACCACGCATCTGATGGAGGAAGCCGAGCGGTTGTGCGACCGGGTGGCCATCATCGAGCACGGAAAGATCATCGATATCGGCAGCCCCGCGGAATTGGTGGGACGCCACTGCCCCACACGAACGGTAGTGCTGGAAACCGGCGATATGCTCGCCGCGGAACACCTGCATCAAATCCCGTCAGTAGAGAGCGTGACGCGACAAGATGCCCGGTTCACGGTTCAAGGGCACGGCGAGGACTTCGTGACCGAGGTGATTCGTTGCTTGTCGGAGAACCGGATCAGAGTCACCGATTTTCGCACGGTATTGCCCAATCTGGAAGATGTTTTTCTGAAGCTGACCGGCCATTCCATTCGAGATTAGGATCACAATATAATGTT
>DATFZA010000023.1:0-4686 GCA_035314765.1 Bryobacteraceae bacterium | reverse complement strand
GGGAGGAGCTGGCGCAAGAGGTAAACCCGAAGCTCAACGAAAGCAGTTGGGGCACCATTCTCAAGCCAACTGCATTCACTGGCCGCTTGTGTTTTGCTCCGAGTCTGGGCCAGCGCGTGCGGTTCACGCGTCCGGACACCTGGCTCGCGGAGGTAGGGTGTGCATTGGGTCCAGCGGTCCATCCGCAGGTGGCGCAAGCGGAAATCACCCGGCGTTTTCTGGCTGCCTACGGTCCCGCAACCTATCACGATTTGGCGCGTTGGTGGAGTGGTGGGGGTGTCAGCGCGGCAAAACAATGGATCGGCTTGCTGGGCAATGAAGCATGTCCGGTCGAGGTTGAAGGTGCGCGAGCCTGGATGCTCGCCGGCCACGCTCGCGAAGCGCGCGAGCTGGCGCCGGGCAAATCGGTCCGTCTGCTGCCCGGCTTCGACCAGTATGTGGTCGGCGCATCGTACCATGCCGAGAGTCTCCTACCCGATGGTTTGCGAAGCCGCGTCTACCGCCCTCAGGGTTGGATTTCGCCGGTGCTGTTAGTCAACGGACTGATGCAAGGTGTCTGGCGCCACGAAATCCTGGGCAACCGCGTCGAGGTGGTCATTGAGCCGTTCAGCAAAGCGCCTGCTTGGGTGCGGCGGGAGGCCGGGCTGGAAGCTGAGCGGCTGGCTGCGTTCTTCGGCTGCAAATTAAGCCTGACATGGCTGAATTCGAAGAGCTGACATAAACCGTCCACAACGCTAGTACTATTTCAAAGGCCCGCGAATGCGGGGGCGAATATTCGGAGAACAAATCTCCCGCATCCGCGGCTAATTGTTGACCGGCCGCGACGGTGATGGACAGGCCGGGACGGCTGGTTGTTCATCGGTCGACTGCGCTCTTTTTCCTGTCGTCCGCCATCCCGCATTTTCTTCAGTCACGTCGATCTGCAAAATTCCTCAGGCTTTTTTTTCAGTGGCTTACGGGGAAGCGAACGCGTTGCCGAAGGGACCGCAACGTTACGCTTGGACCGGGGAGCAAGCTGCGCTTGCCCGCCGGAAAGGAGATCCCGGACCATGCCTCCCATTATCATCATACTGCCCTAACCAGGGTCGGTGAGAGCACTTATTAATTCAGTGCGATCCCGTACAAGGGATCGAAGTTGGGCCCTATATGGACTGAGAAAACCACGTAGGGCCCCGCGATTTATTTCTAAGAAAACCCTATTTAGTGCTGTTCCTGGGATTACACCCGTGCTAAGCTGCTTATGTTCACAGAAAAAGTTTATTAGTACTGGAAGTCGGAAGGGTACTGGGTCCGGCCGCTTATGCTCAGGCTGCGCGTTGTTTTACCCTATTCGGCTGCACTTTTGCTGGTCGGCTCCCGTTCGAGCCTCCCGCCCCACGCTCCGGATCAGGAACTGGAGAGCGCCGCCATTCATGAAATCAAAGTCCGCGCCAGGGTTGCCTATGGACGCGGCGAGTTCCGCAGGGCGGCCGAAGGCTATCGCAAAGGATACGAGTTGGCGATGTCAACGGGGGCTCGCGGTGTGGGGCTGGTATGTCTGAACAATGCCGCTGGTTCCGAGCTTGCCGCCTTTGACTACACCGGAGCCCTCGATTCTTTTCTCAACGCCAGGCAGTTGGCGCAAGAGCTGGGTAACCGTCCGGTGGAAGCGGTCGTCTGGCTGAATCTTTCGTCGTTGTACCTGACGCTCTGGAACTACGGCGCCGCGGAGCAGGCCGCGTGGCGAGCTTCTGAAATCGCGGCCAAAATAAGCAAATTTCCCTATCGAGCCGAGGTGTTGGCGCAAACCGGATCGTTTCAGATTCGCCGTGGCGAATACGCCGCGGGGCTGCGGTCGTTTCGGGAAGCAATCAACCGCGCCAGCGACTTCGGTAATGAAAGCCTGCGGGCAACTTTGAACGATCGTGCCGGGTGGATTTTTATGGAGCGTGGAGCCTATTCTGAAGCCGAACCATACGTGACCGAAGCGTTTCGGCTGCGTGAGCTCATGCGTGACCGGGACCTCCGCTCCAGCTACATCGCGGCCAGCCGTCTGAAACTCGGGCAGGGCGATGTAGCGCTCGCCTCCTCCTTGATCGATCGGGCGGCGGAGCTTCCCGCTTATGATGCTGGCCCAGCTTTGTGGCTGGCGTATTACCAGCGGGGTCTGGTGCGAATGGCTCAAGACCGGCTACCGGAAGCCCTGGCAGCGCTGGCACAGGCTCTGAAGGCCGCCGATGCCTGGCATGAAGGCGCCGCGTTTTCCGACCAGGCAAGAATGGCGTCGGATGTAGGGACGCACGAACTCGCTCAGGCTTTTGTGGACGCGAGTGTTCGCAGCGGAAAAACGAACCAGGCGTTTCTCGCGGCCGAGCAGGATCGAGCGGCCGGGCTGCGGCGGGTGACACAGAATCTGCGTCGGTCGCCCGGCCTTAGCGGGGAACTCGCCAACGCTCTCGGCCGCTTGCGGGAAGCCCAAACTACACTTCTGGCCAATCCGAACGAAGAGCGCAGAAGAAATGAGGAGCGCAGAAGAAATGTCGATCGGATGCGCGACGAAGTGAGTGAGCTCGAAGCGGGCCGCTATTTGAGAACCGCGACACCGCACGCAAGTATTACCGAGAGGACCTCTTCCGCAAACACACTACGCAGTATCCAGGGCAGGATTAGGCCGGAAGAGGCATTGCTCAGTTTCTACCCTGGGGCGAAGGAGACATATCTTTGGGCACTCACGTCAGATCGTCTCGAGTTTTATCGGCTTGCGAGCGAGGGTGTACTGGCAGACCTGGCGGCGCGAACCGCTTCATCCCTGGAACAGAACTCAGCCGATCGCGAGAGACTGAGCGAAGACCTCTACCGGAATTTGTTTGGCAAACTCAGTCCGGGCATCGAGAAGCAGAAGCGGTGGATCATCACCGCCGACGATGCGCTGTTCCGGGTGCCATACCCGGCATTGATTGCCGGCCGGCCGGAGGAGCATCCCGTCTATCTGGCGCAGGTCCACAGCATAGAGCGGATTCCAAGTGCGTGGATGCTTACCCAGGCGGGTAGCAAAATGCCACGCGGCATGTTCTTGGGTGTTGGCGACGGCATTTACAATGCCGCGGATCCGCGCTGGAAGGGAGAGCCCAATCGCGCCGGTTGGCTGCAACTGGCCCGTCTGGCGGCCAGCGCGCGGGAGGTGGAAGCCTGCGCGCGGCAATGGGCTTTCCGTTCGCCCGTGACCGTGCTTACCGGCGCCCGGGCATCGCGAGAGAAAGTACAAGCGGCCGTTCAACAACGGCCCGCGGTGATCCATTTTGCCGCCCACTTTCTTTTTCCCGGCGACCGCCGGGATGAAACCGTCATCGATCTCGGTTTAAGTCCGCGGGGGCAGGCGGAGCTTCTGACCCGGGAGGATGTGGCCAATTTGGACACTCCCGATACGGTGGTCGTGATGAGCGGATGCAGTTCGGCGGCCGGCGGGGCGGCGGCCGGAGCGGGCATCCTGGGTCTGTCGCGGGCCTGGCTGATGGCCGGCGCATCCACGATTGTAGGTAGTCTCTGGCCTACTCCGGACGATTCCGGAGAATTGTTCCGGCATTTCTATAGTCACCTCATACCGGACCTCAGCGCATCGGATAATGGCGGCCCGGTAGAACGCATGACTGCCGACGCATTGCAATCCGCGCAGATTGAGATGATTCGTTCCGCAACGTGGCGTTCCGAGCCGCGATACTGGAGTGCGTTTTACGTCATGGGGAAGGACTAGCGATATGACATCCGCCGGCGGTTTGCATCCACGAGATGCGAAGTCTCAGGCGCAACAGAGTGAGGATACGGCCGTGTCAGGCGAATCCGAGTTTATCGACGGCCCAGAGCCGCCAGTGGTCGACTGGGCGGCGATGGTGTTTCGTATTAGAAACTTCGAAAAGGAGGCAATGGAGGAACTATACGCCATTTTTGCCAGGGGCATCCGCTACTATCTGTGCCGCCAACTGGGTCCACAGGAACTCGACGACAAGGTTCACGATACGTTCCTGATCGTGGTGCAGGCCATTCAGCGCGGCGACGTGCGAGAGCCGGAAAGGCTGATGGGTTTTATCCGTACCGTGGTTCGCAGGCAAGTGGCAGCCTATATCGATCAGTTGGTCCACAGCCGCCGCGAAGAACTCGATCTGGAGCTGGGTTCGCGCATCGCCGACCGCCGCCGTAACCCGGAACAAAGCGTGGTGGCCCGCCAAAGAGCCGCCATCATGCAGAAGGTTTTGGAGCAGTTGCCCGATCGCGACCGCGAGATCCTGGTGCGTTTTTACCTGCTGGAACAACCCATGGAACAGATCTGTGAGGAGCTGGATCTGACCGAAACTCAATTTCGTCTGTTCAAATCGCGGGCCAAAGCTCGATTCGGGGAGATCGGCAAAAGGAAGCTGCAGCACTCCGTCGTCGCATTTTTTATGAGATCTTCCGCCTAGTGACGCCACTACCGCTGTAAGGAATGAGTTTCGTCCGGGACTCATTTGCCTGTGGAGGTCCAATGTCCGCTGAAGCGAACGAGAGGAAGCACATCTCCGAAGAGCTTTTGGAGCGCTATTCCTTGCAACAGCTCTCGGAGGAGCAGATGGCGCCGGTTGAAGAACACTTGCTGATTTGTTCCCTGTGCCAGCTACATTTGAACGAGGTGGATGAATATATTGGCGCGACGAAGATCGCCGCGCGGCAAATCAC
>DATFZA010000022.1:0-9268 GCA_035314765.1 Bryobacteraceae bacterium | reverse complement strand
CCCGCCGTCTAGTTCTTCGTCAAGCTTAACCCGGTGACGATGACCTCGGTGTTGTGCGCGAAGCGAAGCCCGTAGACGCCATCCGTAGAAGCAAGCTTTCCAGCCGTAACGACGGCGGCCTTGTCGTAGCTGGCGACGACGGTCCCGTTGATAGAGCATTCCACTTTGGCGCCGTTCACGGAAATCGCGATCTCCTGGGTGACAGGCTCTCCCACTCCGGCCGCTTTATGGACCGCCGCGTTGGCCTCGCCGCGCCTGCCGTTCATCTGAAACGGCTCCGGGGCAAACCCGCGCACAATGAAGTTGCCGTTGCCATACGCGGCGCAGTAAAGATAGCTCGCCTGGTCGGTTCCCAACCCCGTTCCTCCGATAACAATGCCGTACGGATGCGGGTGACTATTGATACTCATGTACTTCGGCTCGTTAAACGTGGCCTTGACTGTGTAATTCCCTTTAGCCTGATTGGCGGGGTTCCAGTACGTTACCGCGGGACCGGTGACCACGTGGAGCGCACCAGCTTCCTTGGAAAGTTTCGCGTCGTTGATGGTCTTGCCTTGTTTCGCCTCGTTGTCGTCGATTTTACCCGTCCAGCCTGAGACGGTGATGCCACCGCCGGCTACACTGCGGGACGTTTCGTCTTGAGCGTTGCTCAACGAGGGAATCAGCAGAAGAATCGCGGCTGCAAGCTTGAAGCGCATGGTAGGTCCTTTCGTTGTGTGGCCCTCAAATGACCAATCATACATCGCTGCCTATTTGGCCACGTCTATCTTGACTACATACATGACGGGGTGCTCTTGTGACAGCTCGATCGGTCCGTTTCTAGTCGAGGTCGCAGTCACGTAGCCGGCCGCGCCATCGGCAAAAAATGTTTGGGCAATACCCAGGAAGAAACTGCTCACATCATAATCAACAGGCGCGGCTTGTTCCGCTAACGTGTAAGGATCGACCACGCGTACGTGCCATTGTGAGCCGCCGTTGATCAGCCAGGCTTCATAGAGCCAATCTGAACCGCCGTGGCTGTTGTGTTCGGTGGGTATGGTTATGGCCGTGTTGACCCGTTGGTCGATCAGGTTCTCATTGGTCCCGTGCACGCGGCATTTGCCTACGGGTTGACAATTCGCATTCAGCTCGTAATAGAAGGAAATTTGGTTGTCGGCCGGCTGTCCTCTCACGGAATGAGAGAACCCGAATTCGGTGCTGGCGTGGTAGCATCGATCGCTGTGAAAAAAGACGGACTCCACCAGCATGTTGCCGTTCGAAGCAGCGGCGCTGCCGGAGTACGCGACTTGGACCGCAAGACCCTTTCTGCCGCTTCCGAGCGTGCTGACCTCTGAATAGGTGGGGTTGCGGTAGACCGGGCCGGTAAGAGGTCCGGTCCAGGTCTGAGTCTGGGAGTCATATTGGTACAAATCAACGTTCGGGTTTTCAGCCGCGTCACAATTGGCGGACCATGCGCCCTGAGCTTGCGATGGATACGGAAGCGAAAACTCATAAGGTGGAAAAACACGCGGCCGCGGCTCGACCCGGAACGACTCGTAGGTAAAGCTGCGAGGGCCAATCTCAGTCCAGCACGGGTAAGGGCACTCAGTCTGCGCGAATGCCTGAGCTGCGAGGGACGCAAGAAGGAAGACGCGACGGGCCATGTTCCACTGACTCGCGTGCGGCCACTCGGGTTTCGGTCCTTCTCGCAATGCCGCGACAGGCTGTGAGTTCAACGCGTTGCTGAATCGCGATGAAGCACCATCAACGTGAAAGACCCGGGCAGCGCCTGTCCCCTGCGCCTGCCCGTCGGCGCCCGCACAGGCGGTGATCCATCCAGCCGGTATTAGATTTTGGATTGCGCAGTGCTAATTTCGAGTTAACGCATGATCCCCAAAATCGAACTCCACCTGCACTTGGATTGTTCATTGAGCTACAGAGCGGTTTCTCAACTCGACCCCGCGATCAGCGCTCAAGAGTACGAAACCGATTTCATCGCACCACCGCGCTGCTCCAGTCTCGCCGATTTCCTGCTTCGCGCTCCCCGCGGCTTTCAACTGATGCAGACTGAAGCGGCGCTGGAATTGGTCACCGAAGACTTGTTCGAGCAGTTGGCGGCCGACGGCGTGATTTACTCGGAGATTCGCTTTGCCCCGCTCTTGCACACAGCGCGCGGTCTTAGCGCGGAGCAAGTGGTGGCTGCGGTAGATCGGGCGACCGAACGCGCCATCCGCGCAACCGGTATCGAGGCGCGCCTGATTTTGTGCACCTTGCGCCACTTTCGAATGGAGCAGGGAATCGAGACGGCGCGCCTGGTGGAGCAGTTCCGGGGCAGCCGTGTGGTTGCGCTCGATCTGGCGGCGGACGAAGCGGCGTACGCCATCGATCCGCACATTCCGGCTTTCCGCCACGCCATCGAGAACGCACTGCACCGGACCGCTCACGCCGGCGAGGCAAGGGGCGCCGAGAGCGTGTGGGAGACGTTGCGAGCCTTCGAGCCGTCGCGAGTCGGCCATGGTGTGCGCAGCATTGAAGACCCCGCGTTACTCGATCACATCCGGCGCGAGCGCATCCACCTGGAGGTCTGTCCGACGAGCAACGTGCAAACGGGAATCGTGGAGCGCTATGAAGACCATCCGGTTGACCGCCTCTTCCGTGCCGGCGTCAGCCTGGGCATCAGCACCGATACACGAACCATCACCAACATCACCCTGACCGAAGAATACGAAAAGCTGGAGCGGCACTTCGGCTGGGGTCCGGAGGAAATGTTGGCCTGCAATCGAGCGGCGCTGGAGGCGGCGTTTCTCGACGCGCCAACCAGGGAGAGGCTAAGGGAAAAACTGCACCAGCCTTTGAGCCCCGTAGAAGCAACCAAATCAGCCTGACAACGTCAATGTATACTAGTTAATAGAGTCGGCGCGTATCTCTACTATATGAACACCCGCTTTAAATTTGTTGTGGTCTCCACCTCCTCTTGCCTGGTGGTGTTGCTATTGCTCGGCGCCATGCGCGGCCGGAGCGCCTCGCCGGAAGACACGTATCGTCATCTGGCGGTCTACACCGAAGTGCTTTCGCGCATCAAGAGCGACTATGTGGAAGAGCCCGACATGAAGAGCGTCACCCTGGGCGCGGTGAACGGTTTGCTGGAATCCATCGATCCTTATGCCAGCTACCTGAACGCCGATCAGTACAAGCAGTGGCTGAAGAGTAAAGACTTAAAGAAGGCCGACGTCGGTTTGGTGCTGTCGAAGAAGTTCGGCTACGTCGGTATCGTGGACGCTATTCCGGGATCGCCCGCCGCCAAGGCCGGGTTGACCACCACGGATGTTTTGGAAACCATCAATGGCGTCGCCACGCGCGACATGCCGCTCGCGTTTGCGGAGCTGTTGCTGAAAGGCGATGTGGGTTCCACCGTGGAAGTTGGCGTATTGCGCTTCCGCAAGCCGGAGCCGCAGAAGTTGACCTTGACCCGCGCCATGGTGCAGTTTCCCTCGGTCACTGGCAAAATGCTGGCTGACAGCGTGGGTTACGTCCAGGCCGAAAGTCTCGAAGGCAACGACACCAAGGAAGTGGCGACTAAGGTGGCTGACCTGCAAAAGCAGGGGGCCAAGCGGCTGGTGCTCGATGTCCGCCATTGCTCCACCGGTTCTCCAACCGAGGGCATCAAGCTGGCGAATCTATTTTTGGACAAAGGGCTGATTACCTACATTCAGGGCCAAAAACAGGCTCGCGAGGACGTTAATGCGAAACCGGAAGAGGCCATCACCCATTTGCCACTAGTCGTAATCACCGATCGCGGCACAGCGGATGGCTGTGAAGTGGCCGCTGCCGCCCTGCTCGACGATAAGCGCGCTGAGGTGGTTGGCGAGCGCACCTACGGGGACGCTGCCGTGCGCAGAGCGATTACCATGGACGACGGCTCAGCGGTGATTCTGTCGGTGGCGAAGTATTATTCGCCCAGTGGGAAGGCCATCCAGGACGTCGGCGTTACGCCATCCGTGCCGGTGGCCGAGCAGGAAGCGGTGGCCGTGGATCAAGATGGGAACCCGTTGCCCGACGAGCCGGAAAAGCCGCAAGAAGACCTCCTGCTCAAGAAGGCAATCGACGTCGTGGTCAAAGGGAAGCCTGAAATCGCCAAAGCCGCGGCAGCCGCACAAGCGGATGAAGACCGGTAGCGCCCGATTGCAAGATGCCGATTTACCAATATCTGTGTGAGAACTGCGGCGAGCAGTTCGACGTGATCCAGAAGTTTGCCGACGAGCCGCTGTCGGTGCACCCGAAGTGCGGCGGCGCTGTACACCGCATGATGACCGCGCCGGCCTTTCAATTCAAGGGCAGCGGTTGGTACGTGAACGATTACGCCAAAAAGCCCGCAGCGGGGTCTGGTGGCGCCAGCGACCCGGGATCATCCGACGGAAAAACGGCCGAAACAAAGTCGGATTCGCAATCGGAGACCAAGAGCGACACCAAGACCGAAACGAAGACTGAAAGCAAATCGGACACGTCCAGTTCCGCCCCCACCCCAACCTCCACTACGAAGACGTCATAATCAAAAGATGGCAACCAGACGTGAATTTCTTGGCGCCGCCGCCGGACTAGGAATCGCTCTGCCCGCGCTGGCGGCAAACGACCGCATTCAAATCGCCATCATTGGCGCTGGAGGAATGGGACAGGGAGACGTAAAGTCATCCCTCGCGGCAGGCGGCAAACTGGTTGCCGCGGCCGATGTTTATCAAGGACGATTGACACGCTGTCAGGAAGTTTGGGGCAAAGACGTGTTCATCACCCGCGATTATCGCGAGGTTCTGGCCCGGCCGGATGTGGACGCCGTGATTGTCGCCACTCCCGATCACTGGCATCAGCAGATCAGCATCGATGCGATGAACGCGGGCAAAGACGTGTATTGCGAGAAGCCGATGACGCAGCGTCTGGATGACGGTCTTACGATGGTTGCAGCGCAACAAAAGACCGGGCGCATTCTGCAAGTGGGTAGCCAGCGCGTAAGCTCCATCCTGTACCAAAAGGCGCGCGATCTCTATCATGCCGGCGCCATCGGCGAGCTTAATCTCGTGGAAGCCTGGTGGGACCGCAACTCCGCGATCGGCGCATGGCAATATTCCATCCCGCCGGATGCCACGGAAGCCAACATCGATTGGGATCGTTTCCTGGGCCGGGCTCCCAAGAGGCCTTTTGAGGCCAGACGGCTTTTCCGCTGGCGCAATTACCGCGATTACGGCACGGGCGTCGCCGGAGACCTGTTCGTCCATCTGCTCTCCGGCATGCATTTTGTCACCGGCGTCACCGGGCCTACGCGCGTCTACGCCACCGGCGGGCTGCGCTTCTGGAAGGACGGGCGCGATGTACCGGACGTGATGCTGGCGTTCTACGATTACCCCGGGTTCAACCTTGCCCTGCACGTCAATTTCGTCGACGGCGGCCAGGAGAATGAGGCCTTCAGGTTCATCGGTAGTGATGGCACTATGACCATCAGCAAAGACGTGACCGTATCGAAAGTACCGCGCGAGTCCGAACCAGGCTACACGATTGGCACATTCGCGCAGGCGACGCAAGACGAATTCTTGAAGCGATACTTCGCCGAGTATCCGAAGCAGACGCCGAACGCGGACAGCATCCGGCCGCAGGACGATCAGCATTTCAGCGCGCCTGCCGGCTATAGCGATCACCGTGACCATCACCGGAATTTTCTGAATGCGGTCCGAACGAGGAAGCCCGTGGTGGAAGACGCGCAATTCGGATTCCGGGCCTCTGGGCCGGCTTTGCTCGCCAATATGAGCTACTTCGAGCGGCGCATCTGCGAATGGGATCCGGAAGCCATGAAACTCAAATAGCCGAGCTGGCCGAAAGAGTTGCCTCATCCCCGCCTTGGTTGAAGCAGCGGCGAATTTCCTTTCCGATGGCCATCCATTTTTGGTACTCCAACGGCTTGGTCAGGTAACAGCGCGCGCTAACGCCCGCGTCATGAGCCTTGCTTTCGAGCACGCTTACAGGAGCGGAGCTGAGCACAATCACCGGCAACGAGCGCAGGTTCTCCGTTGCCCGAATGGCGCGCAGCACTTCCGTGCCATCAAATTTCGGAAGATTCATGTCCAGAATCACCAGGTCCGGTTTTTCCGCCTGCTCATAGGGTGGCAGGCCAGAGAGGTAGGCGATCGCCTGCTCCCCATCCTCGGCAACGGAAATATCCAACGGCCAATCCCTTTCTACGGCTAACGCCATCCGTATGATGCGGACATCCGCGCGGTTATCTTCGACGATCAATACATGGGTCAGGCTAGAATTTGGCTCGGTCATCGATATGAGCATCCGATCCGCGTGGCGCGGACAAAGCGAAGCCTCGCCGGCGCACGGGATACCCGACAAACTTTTAGTATGCCTACGGGTATAGCACAGAATTGATAGAATTGTTCCCAAAACTTGTAGAAATGGCGAAAAGGCTAGAAAGTCGCTTCGGGATGAAGACGACGCATATCGGGTTGCCTGGCGCAGCAATGGTACCCTTCGCGTCGAAGTTCCATTTTCGAAGACACAGTAACAAGGCAATTACTCATAGTTTGTACTACAAGCGAGCGCATGTTCAATCGACTAAGTGATTGCGTAACGCGTAGTGTATGAGCTGCGCGGTGGTGGTCATATCCATCTTTTTTAGAATTCGTGCGCGGTATGTGCTTACAGTAGCCACACTTAACTTCAACTGTGCGGCGATTTCGCCCACCGTTTTGCCGGACCCTAGCCAGCGCAGGATTTCCAACTCCCGTTTGGATAGCACTTTATGAGCGGGATGGTCATCGGTTGGGGCGTTCTGCTCTCGTGCGAGGTGTTCCGCCAGCGCGGCGCTCATGTATTGCTGGCCGCTGAGCACTTTTTGAATCGCGACCACCAGCTCTTCCGCAGCACAATCCTTGCGGACATAGCCGGAGGCGCCCGTGGTAAGCACTCTTTTGCCGTACTCGTGTTCCGGATGCATGCTGAGAATCAGGATGGGCAGTAAGGGGCCGATTTTTCGCACTTCGCGAAGGACGTCGACGCCACTGCGGTCCGGCATGCCGATGTCGAGAATGAGGATATCCCATTCCTGATTCTCGAGTTGCCGCAAAACCTGGTCAGCGCTATCCGCTTCACCGAAGCACGTGTTTACCAGAGTATACTTCAGAATATCTTTCAGTCCGCGGCGTAAAACGGCATTATCGTCGGCGATCAGCACACGGATCATCGGCTTATCTCCCGGGCTCGCGGTGTTGCGGGTTGCTGCAAGTATATACGACTGGAGAGGGTACGGGGAGAACCTGGAGAAAAAATTTAATCGATGACCGTGTCCAGCAACAGGGAGAACTGCTTCGCCTTAGTCTGCACATTGGATTTGAGGCGATCCACTTCGAGTTCCAACTCGCGCAGACGATCCGCGTAGTGCAGACAAGCAAGCACGGCGACCTGTGTCGAGTCGGCGTTGCCCGCCTGGGACGCAATGGAACGCATCTGGTCGTCCACCTGATGCGCCAGCTCAGTGAGTTCGGCGGGCTGGTTGGCGCGAAGGGAATAGGTGCGGTTGAAGATCGTCACTCGCACCGGTTCCGCGTTGGCCATGTCTCTAGCTTGACATCATCAGGCGTTGCTCAGCAAATCCATTTGACCGAGCAACTTCTCAATGCGGGTCCGCACCTGTTTGCGCTCCGAACGCAGATCCTCGAGTTCCTGCCGCGAGGCATCACGCTCGGCGACGGCGGCCTGAACCTGTTTTTCCAGGCTGACGTTTTGGGCTTTGAGTGCCGTGACTAATTCCACGGCGCGGGTAATGCGTTCCTCGAGACTTGCCAGCGAATCGACACTCGCCAGAGATTCAACGCTCATAGAGCGGCTTTCGCCTTTTCCACCAGCGCATGGAACGCCGTCTCGTCGTTGAGCGCGATATCGGCCAGAACTTTGCGGTTGAGGTCAATGCCCGCCTTCTTCATGCCGCCCATGAACTTGCTGTAGGAGATGTCCGCTATGCGGCAGGCGGCGCCAATGCGGACGATCCATAGCGAACGGAAATTGCGCTTTTTCTGGCGCCGTCCGACGTAGGCATAACGCAGGGCCTTTTCCACGGCTTCCTGCGCGGCCCGGTTCAGTTTGCTTTTGGTAAGAAAA
Source organism: Bryobacteraceae bacterium (assembly GCA_035314765.1). GTDB lineage: Bacteria > Acidobacteriota > Terriglobia > Bryobacterales > Bryobacteraceae > DATFZA01. Next base: position 1,144 of record DATFZA010000022.1, on the reverse strand, counting down.
TAGCCGGATGCGAGCCGCAAGGTCTTCTTGCGGTAATCTCTGCGGCCGGTTCCGCGTTTAACTCTAGGCACGTTTGGTTCTCCTTATCGAATTACGCCGGCGACAACGGCACGTGCGGCGCCGTTTCAATCGGCTGACAAATCTAAAATCTAATACGGAATCATACGCTTGAGCATGGGCTGATTGGTTGGATCGGCAACCACGCTCTGGCCGAGTTTCCGCTTGCGCGCGCGCGTCTTCGAGGTCAGGATATGGCGGGCAAATGCATGGTGGCGAACCACCTTGCCGGTTCCCGTCTTCTTGAACCGTTTGGACGCACCCTTATGTGTCTTTAACTTAGGCATTCTGGTGTCCTGGGATCCGCAGGCAAACTTGCAGTTTGTGTGCTAACTCCTTGCAGTGTAGCACAACTTGAGCGTCGCGACGCGGCTGGTGCGAGCCAAGGCTGCGAGCCCGCCTCACCGTCTCGTGATTTCTACACGGGCGGTTCCGCCGTTGGGGCCGGTGAACTCGTAGACTTCCGGCTGCGCGGACACCTGTTTGAGCGGCGCTTGCTTCCAGGGAAGCTTCTTGGTGTTTGCCGTGCCGTCTTTGAACCAGGCGCTCAGCGTGTATCGGGCCGGATCTTTGCTGCCGTGGGCCTTGCAGCTATTGAGCCAGTAATGGCTGATGCCGTCGGCATTGACCATCAAGTCGTCGCGCCAGCCGGCGGGCGTATGCTTGAAGCACTTGATTCCGATGCCGGCCAGGCAGGTCTCGTCCTGATAGGTGTTGACGATGAACATCAGCGGGCCGCCCGCGGTGGAGAAATGGGCCTCGAGGACGATCTCCTGCTGCGGATTGGTGACGCCGTCGCAGGGGAGATTGCTTTCCAGTTTTATGGCCTGATTAAGATCGAGCGCGTCGTTTCTCGAAGGATTGCGGCCGTAGCAGAGAACGGCGAGGATCGGAATTAGCAGAAACCGCACGTTTTCACTATAGCCGACGAGCCAGGCTACGCTTCGCGATTGATCGCCGTTACCATGGGACCCCAATCCGTCGCGCACACGATGCTGATAGACGCCGGATCCACTTGCAGGCGGTGGAGTAGATCGCAGCTCATGCCGAGGGAATGTATCAGCACGGCGCGAATCGGGTCGCCGTG